>CAMYKT010000012.1 GCA_947259185.1 uncultured Methanobacteriaceae archaeon | reverse complement strand
CAAGAAACTATAAATAACTAAATAAAAATATAACACTACTAGAATATAAAACTAACCCTTAAAAACACTAATATAAAATAAATAGAAAAAAATAATAAAAAATTAATTATGAGACAGCCTCGTTTTAAGTGATCTGTGTTCCACCACCGGACAGGCCCATCCTTTACAAAAGGACATTACAATTTTACCCTGGTCAGTGTGTATATATATCCTCCAGCAATCTTCTGAAGATTCAAATTCTACATTTTTGACATTTTTACCCACCAATTCTTCCAGTGTTTTTTTGCAGTCCTGGAGTTGTTCTTGTTGGGTCATGAATAAATCCTCCTTTTAGTAACTATCTGCTTCGTATAATGATTATGTTTTAACTCTAAAATAAGCTTTTTTAATAATAATTAATAGAGAACTTATAATTTTTCCCATAATAAAAAGGCTTCCCGGTAAGTATCTGGTTTTTTATCCAGTCTTTTTAGTTTTAGAGCTATTTGGTGGAATTTTCTTTCGGTGGATTTAGCCAAAATAGGATCCTCAAAAAGGGATAAAGCTAATTGCACCTCTTTCATTTCTTCCTGGCGCCTTGAAGCATGGAATGCTGTACTTATCATTCGCGATATTGCTGATTTTTTAAATTCAGGCCCTTCTGTATTTCCAATAACATCAAATAATTCTTCATCAACTCCCATTTTATAGGCGGCATAAAATGTTTCCCATAAAAGAGCCGACACGCCCTTGGTATATGAGCTTCGCAGCATCTTAATCCCGGAAGCCTGGCCGATTTCTGTGCCAATAATTTTAATATTTAATCCAAAATCATTCAGCTGGGCAAATTCCGGAGCATCTTTTCCGGAAGCCAGTATTTGTACTTTCTTTCGGTTCACACTACCTATTATTGCTGCATCTACCACTTTACCCTGTTTTATATGTTGCAGTGCACTTTTAACCGCCTCAGGAGAGACATTATTTATATCCACATAGGTCCCCTTGAAGTTAGTACCAATTGATGCAGCCGCATCAATAGCAGCCGCCGGTGTAACTGCAGATAGGATAATATCTACTTTTTGAGCCAGCGCCTCATTAGTGGGAACGGTGTTAACATTTTTCTCCTGGGCTAAATTCCGGCTAAAATCACTCCTGCCTTCCACACAGGTGAAAACCTCTGCCCCGTTTATTAGTAGTTCTATAGTTAAAGTCGATGCCACTTCTCCAAATCCAATAAATCCCACTTTAATTTTGAAGTCCCTCCTCTTTAGGTATATGCTTACTTTCCCTGAAAATTTAGTTAGGTAATTTTTTAGCACCTTAAAAACTGATTTAGTTCATTTTATTAAATAATCAGCCATAAAAGATACATACCGGTGGAAATAATTAATAATCCTGAGATTAAACCTATAGGCCGGGAATAATTGGCCAGTTTGGTGATATTTATAAATGAAATTAAAGTACCAAGGGATAAAAGGGTTATAAAAAATCCAGATACATAGGATAATAAATTTAAAGCCGTGAAAAAGGTATCTCCTGTAGAAACACTAAAAGCAATCAGGGAGATTAAATAGGGAGTGTAACATGAAGCCCATGCCAGGGAAACTATAACTCCCCAAATAAAAGAACCAAATATCCCTTTTTTTGAATTTTGACTTACATTTACTGATAGATTGAATACATTTTTCCCTGAGAGAAACAAGACTCCCATAACTATGAGTATTAAAGCAGCGATTATGCGGATGTAATAAAGGTAATAATTTACTGCGGCGGTGAATATAAGGGTTAAAGTAATCACTGCCAGGAAAATGGTGCTTAAGCCCAGAACAAAGAATAAAATTTCAAGTTTTTTATTCCGGGTGAGTACATATCCTGCCAGTAAGGGAATCACCGGCAGTACGCAGGGAGATGCGACTGAAGCCATACCTGCCAAAAATGATATTAAGGGGGCTATTTCCATACTGAACCTCAAATATATTTAAAAAATGGAAAAACTAAATTATAATTGGCTTAAAAGTTGATTTGCAGTAATGTAGCCTTCTATTCTTCTTATTTCATTTCCATTAGAATCCATTATCAGCATAGTCGGTAGGCTAAATATTCTATATTGGGAGGAGAGTTGAGGGTTGCTATCCACATCAATCTTAACCGGAATATACTTTCGAGCCATTTCCTTTTGAACCTCCGGTTTAGAAAGAGTTCTTGATTCCAGCTCCACACAGGCCGGACACCAGTCTGCAGTAAAAACTGCGAATATTTGTTTATTGGTTTTTTCGGCTGCGGAAATAGCAGAATTTAAATCCGTATACCATCTGAATTCCGCATTACTCTGTGATATATCTTCTGAATTTGCATCATTAGTATCAGGGGACATTTGTGATCCAATAAAAGCGAAAATACCCACCATAATCAGGGTAAAAACAGCCGCAAATAATATCCATTTTTTCATGATAACTCTTAGAATATTCTCTTAATTTAAGTTTTGCATTATACTAATAAAAAATTAATTCACTTAAAGTTTCAAAACCACTGCAGAGCCTTCTTCGGCCCCTATATCCCTGGAAATAGCACTGCACTTTACATTTAAAAGACAGAATACTTTTTTTTCTCCCAGTTCCATTTCGGTAAGTCCTTCATAGTTCCCCATGCCCTTGGAGATTATAAGTTCTGCCCCATCCACCAATTCCTTAAATTCTGGAGAAATTTGAGAATAAATTATGCCAACTGAATCGGTTCCGGTACTAATCACTTTGACCATTCGGTCCAGACCGATTTCCAGGGCATCTTCCATGGTGGCGTCATTGAGGATAGGTTTTTCTTTGACTGCTACTGTTATATCCAGATTGTATTCTAGTAGTTTTTCCAGGAGCATTTTATCAAAAACAATTTCACCAGCATTATCTGCCAGATAGAGTAAGGAGTTCGCTTCATGTAAGGCCTCTTCCAGATAAGAGCTATGGTCTATTATTAAGGGCTCTGCAATTTTTTCTAATATCACTGCTGAAGGGTCAAAATTTACTCCCATAGCAGCAAAATCCAGTAAATTACCTGCAATGGCGACTTTAATATAATTTATTAAAGAAGAATCCTTTTTTAGTAAATAACCAACCTCTTCCTGGAATTTTTCAGCTATACGATTTCCTCTTTTTTTCTCCTGTAAATAGGGATCAGGATTCCCACTCAAATCCTTTATCAGGCGATGCATCCTGGTTCCGATTACATTGGATGGTGCGCCTTTTTTGAATTCTTCTGATAGTAATTTAATGATCTTTTCTGTGATTTCTATTTTTAAGTTTTCATCATCTGTGGCCAGTTCCAGAGCTTCTCTGGACTGTCGTAAAAAACAGGAAGCACACTCATAGTAAACTTTCATATTTATAACTCCCGATATCCAGTGTATCTAATTAATTTAAAATAAAATAATCCTGATAACATCAGAATCAAAAGTTATCCCCCATAAATTATCTGGATAACCTCAATAGTATCTCCTTCCTGAATTATCTCATCTTCCAGCACAATCTGACCATTTTTTTTAATTACAACTGTTTCTAATGGTTTTTCAATTTGATCCAGTAATTCTTTTATGGTTAAGTTATTTTTAAATGAAAGTTGTTCTGTTTTTTTATTATTTATAAGAGTAAATTTCATTCTTATCCTCTCTACTAATTACCAGTAATTAATGAAATTTAACGGTATGGTAACTTAAATGTTAACTTGCTTATTCACCTTTTGAGCATTATACTCTCTTTATGAAGATCACGTGCCCTGTTGTAATTTAATGAGTTTTTTTCTTTTCCAGTTCTTCACAGAATACACAGGCCCGGCAAAGTTCCTGTGCAGATGGTTCTCCACATTTTATGCAATTATCCATGGTGAAATTTCGGGAATCTTCCTTTTTAAGGGCGGTTTTTATCTTATGGAATCCGCGTAAAGTAGAATACATTATGGTGGGATGGTTTTTTGATAAATTTTTTATAATTTCCCCGATTTCAGCCCGGAATGATTCCTGGGAGTAAGGACATCCAGCAAAATGTACTTCCAGTCCTTTGGCCACCACATATAATCCCACCTCCCTTTCCGGAATTTCACCTAATGGTTTGATTTTGACAATGAACTTATCACTTTTAGGATGGGAACGGGGACCAATTCTCCTGAGGTTTTCAATGTTTCCTTCCAGATAGTTCATCATAATGGACTGGGTTTCATCATCCAGGTTATGTCCGGTGGCAATTTTAGTGGCACCCATTTCTCGCGCAGTTCTATTTATAAGCCATCGCCGGAAAACTCCGCAGTAAGTACAGGCTCCCCGGGGAAAGGGAAGGGCCATTATTTCATCCAGAGATATATTAAAGTATTCTTTAAAACTTACAACCCGGTGTTCAATCCCCAGCCGGCGGGCATGATTTTCTGCAATTTTTATTCCGTCCTGACGATATCCTTGAATTCCTTCATCAATGGTAACAGCCATCAAATCAATTATTCCTCTATTTTGAAGGGAGCTTAAAATATCCAGTAGCATGACACTGTCTTTGCCTCCAGATAAGGCCACCATAACATTATCCCCTTTTTCAATAAGGCCATATTTGCGGATATCTTTTAGAACCTTTTTTTGGATTCCTGAAATAAAGCATTCCGGGCATAGCCTCTGACCGGAGTGTTTCCTCTCCATCATTACCTCTTTTTTACCGCATTTGGTGCAATTCATTATTAGTCTCCAGGGGATGGTTATTGTAAAACATCCCTATTTTCAAGTTTTAAGGTAACAGCCGCCTTATATTAAATTAATAGTTATGTTGAATTAAAAATATGAAGTGGTGAATTAATGATCTAAGGCATTTAGCATGGCTTAATGTAATAGAAATGGTTTTTTGAATAATTCGAAGTCCTGAATATAATTTTTACCAGTTATTAAAGCTATTTCGGCCTTTTGAAGTTCAGATCCCAGATATGCTGCATGTTCTAAATTTGAGACCAGATTGCGCCCCAATATATTTTCATATAAAATTTTAGCGTTTTCACCTATCAGGGCCAGGGTAGGTTCGGTGTCTAAGTAGTGAACCACTTTAATTTGACCGTCATCTACCATTATCTTAAAACTTCCAGCTGGATCCTGCCTAAATTTATTATCTTCCATGGCTTTAATTACAGGAACCATTAAGTTTTCCCGAACTTTTTCTCCCTTTCTTTTATCTTTGAAAAATACCAGGTTAATACCCAGGTCTTTAGGAACAGAATCCCTGTTTTTAGCCAAAAACATCATTTTTGAGGATACTGCCAGTTCATAAACACTTCCTTTAGTTTTACCACTCTCTTCTGGTGTAAATAATATACTGGCACCTAACTCCATGGATATTCCAGATAAAAGAGCATTAACACCCACTGAATCTGTATCTAAAAGTTCTGTGACGTTTCCTATCCCAAAAAATAAGGGACATTTCTCTTTATGGTAAAAATCGTCCATGGCCCGGATGGAATCAACTATACTGCTACTATTCAGAGGATCAAGAATCAAATCAGCAATCACATCTATGCCTTTACATTTCTTTTTAAGATCAATTAAAGAATCAATCCTCTCTTCTACTGTTTCCGGTACCCATCCCCGCTTATAATCTGTAGGTAATATTACAGCTGGGATTTCTTTTTCCTTCAGGAGAGGTAATAACTCTTCATAATTACCATGATCCAGACTGAGTACCATATCCACCCCGCAATTAACAGCGACTTCTATTTCCCGGGGGTTAAGGGAATCTATACTCAGCGGGATATCACCCAGATGTTCTTTTACTAAAGATACCATTCCCGGTATTTTAGATGATAGGTTTTCTCCTGCTACCATACCTAAATCAACCATGTCTGCACCGGATTTAACAAAATATTCAGCTCTTTTTATTAATTCATCCTTAGAGAGTAGAGGAGCGTTGGCTATTTCTGCCAGCACTCTCATGGGAAAATCTTCTCCCACCGGGAGCTGGCCCACCAGAATATTTTCATCTTTTTTTAAGAGCTTTTTTATTAAATTTTCATCTTTTTCAAAGTTTTCTATAAATTCCAAAGCTTTTCTTCTTTGTTCTTCTTCAATTAGTTTATCAGCTGAAGTTTTGGGAGATAATTCCAGTTCTTCCAGTAAATCCAGGACAATATCCAAATCAGCCGCATCAGTAGGGCCTTTAAATGAAGGGATGCCTGTTTTTTCCTGGATATAGGTGGCATCTTTTCTTATAAGTCCCGGGATAATTATAATATCTATATCATCAAGATTCAGATCTATTCGGGAATTAAGCTCATTAATTATTTTTTTAGGAGTTAAAAAAGCAGCTATGGGAGTATTGGCTACGTGTATCTCTACATTTTGCTTAGAACGCGCAGATACTTTCTTTACTACCTGGCTAGCTAATTTTCCAGTGATTATCAGAACTTTCATAACTATGCCTCTATACTAAAAGATGGTGACCATCACGTATATATATTAAAAATTTATAATGATTAACTATGAGGAATGGAGGTAAAAAATGATCGAAATTCGATTTCACGGACGTGGCGGGCAAGGTGCCGTTACAGCAGCTGAGATTCTAGCAAAGGCTGCTTTTGAAGATGGAAAATATACACAAGCTTTTCCTTTTTTCGGCGTCGAAAGGCGGGGCGCTCCTGTCATGGCATTCACCAGAATTGATGATAAACCTATAAGAAGAAGATATCAAGTTTATAATCCAAATTACGTTGTAGTACTGGATGATGGTCTTTTAGAAGTTGCAGAAGTGTATTCTGGAATTGAAAATGGAGGAAAGGTAATCTTAAACACAAATAAAGAAGCTCCATCAAATCCAGTAGCTAAAACAGAAATCATAGATGCTACCAGCATAGCCTTAGAAAAATTAGGGCTCCCCATAGTAAATACCGTCATGTTAGGAGCTTTTGCAGGTGCAACCGGTGAAGTAACTCTGGATTCAATTGTGAAGATTATAAAAGAAACCTTCCCCGGAAGGATAGGGGAGAAGAATGCTGATGCCGCTAAATCAGCTTATGAACATATAGTTAAATAAATTATAATAATAAAGGTGATTAGTATGGATTCCATCGGAGGAACTGTTAAGCAACCGGGAAGTACCAGAATCAACAAGACAGGAAGCTGGAGAACTTTTAAACCCATACTGGATAAAGAAAAATGTATCGAATGTGATAACTGTGTCCTTTTTTGTCCAGAAGGTTGTATTAACAAAGATTATGATATAGATTATGACTACTGTAAAGGCTGTGGCATATGTGAAGTAGAATGCCCGGTAAAAGCCATTAAAATGGAGAGAGAATAATGGTTGTTAAAGTTATTTCCGCCAACAATGCTGTATCCCATGCAGCAAAACTGGCCAAACCTCAAGTTATTCCCGTTTACCCTATAACCCCCCAAACCTCCATATCGGAATATCTGGCCAAATTTGTGGCAGATGGGGATCTCGACTCAGAATACATAATGGTCGAATCAGAGCACAGCGCCATAAGTGCCGCTGTGGGTGCTTCTGGAACAGGAGTAAGAGTATTTACCGCCACTTCATCCCAGGGTTTAGCATTGATGCATGAAATCCTCTTTGCCGCAGCAGGTTTAAGAAACCCCATTGTAATGGCCAATGCTAATCGTTCTTTAGCCGCTCCTTTAAGCATATGGAATGATCATCAGGACTCCATATCCCAGAGAGATACGGGATGGATGCAGATTTATGTGGAGAATGGGCAAGAAGCTTTGGATTCCATACTGAGGTGTTACAGAATTTCAGAAGACAAAGATGTTCTTTTACCCAGCATGGTGTGCTTGGATGGTTTTATTCTGACCCATACTGTGGAGCCAGTGGATATACCTTCCCAGGAATTAGTAGATAGCTTTTTACCTGAATATCAACCTCAAGAATCATTCCTGGACCCGGAAAATCCGCGTTCTTTAGGTACCTTCACCGATCCCAATTATTACATGGAAGCCCGATATCAGACGGAAGTGGCCATGGAAAAATCTAAGAAGGTCATTGAAAAGGTTAACCAGGAATTCAGTGAAATTTTTGGTCGTGACTATTCTGTTGTAGAGCAGTACCGTTGTGAAGGAGCAGAAATTATTTTAATTGCTATGGGATCCATATGCAGTACCATTAGAGATGTTGTGGATGATATGAGAGGCCGGGGCGAAAAAGTAGGTCTTTTAAAAGTAAGAAATTATCGGCCTTTCCCTAAAAAGGAAATATACGAAGCTGTAAAAAATGCAGACCGCGTGGCTGTTTTAGACAAAAATATCAGCTTTGGAATGGGTGGTGCTCTTTACACCGAAATTAAAGCCAACATTGATGTGGAAAGTTGTGGATTCATTGTAGGATTAGGAGGTAGAGACATTACTCCTGAACATATTGAGGATATCGTAAATAAGACTCGTAATCCGACTAAAGAAATAACCTGGATTGGACTAAAGGAGGAAGTCTAAAAATGAAAATACCTGAAGAAGAATTCCTTGCCCCGGGTCACCGGGGATGTGCCGGATGTGGTGCCACTGTTGGTGTCAGGTTAGCACTTAAAATGCTGGGAAAAAATACGGTGGCTATTTCACCTACCGGCTGTTTGGAAGTTATTACCACTCCCTATCCAGAAACAGCCTGGGAAATTCCGTGGATACATGTAGCCTTTGAAAATGCAGGGGCAGTGGCTTCGGGGGTAGAAAGAGCCCTTAAAGCACAGGGAAAAGAAGACGTTAATGTGGTAGTCTTTGCTGGAGACGGAGGTACTGCAGATATTGGTATGCAGGCATTATCCGGTGCTATGGAAAGAGGACATAACCTCATCTACATCTGTTATGATAACGAAGCTTACATGAATACCGGGATCCAGAGAAGTGGTGCAACTCCTTACGGTGCCTCCACTACTACTTCACCACATGGTAAAGAGAGTTTTGGGGAAAATAAACCAAAGAAAAATATCCCTATGATTATGGCTGCCCATGGAGTTCCTTATGTAGCCACCGCCTCCATATCTTATCCCGAAGATTTTATGAAAAAGGTTAAAAAAGCATCAGAAGTTGAAGGACCTGCATACATCCATTTACACCAACCATGTACCACCGGATGGGGTTTTGATACTTCTAAAACTATTGAATTAGGCCGTTTAGCTGTAGAAACCGGTTCATGGATTCTTTATGAGATAGTGGATGGTGAGTTTAAAGTAACTTATCGGCCTATGCAAAGAAAACCTGTTAATGAATATCTGGAAGCTCAAAAAAGATTTAAGCACCTTGCAGACGATGAAAAAGAAAAAATACAGCAATATGTGGACAAGATGTGTGCTGAGTTGAAAATATAAGGGGGATAGACCTTGGATAAATTAATAATTCAACCCGATTTATGTGATGGATGTATGGACTGTGAAGAAGCATGTGCAAAACTTCACGGAGCATCCAGAATAATGATTCGGGAAATAGGAGGAGCTTACTATCCTATAATTTGTCAACAATGCGAGGATGCTCCCTGTAAAACTATATGCCCTACTGATGCCATTCAAGACAAGGACGTATTACCTGAAAAATGTATTGGCTGTGGGCTGTGCATGTTAGTATGTCCCTTTGGTGCAGTGGTAATGGAAGATCGCAAAGCACAAAAATGTCACCAGTGTCCTGATCTGGATACCCCGGCATGTATAAAAGCATGTTCCCAGAGAGCTATTTCTATTATAGATACAGAAAAACTTAAGATTGAAAAACAAGAACAACACATTGCTAAGATGTCTGGAATTGGTAAAAAAACTAAAAAGGGTTCGGATATTATGACCCTGTTAACTGCCAAATCCCGGGCAAAGAAAGTATTCCAATAGGAGACACAGCATGAAAGAATTAGTTTCAAGGCCAGAATTATGTAACGAATGCATGAAATGTGAGCGTAATTGCCCTCAAAATGCCATTAGAGTTATCAATGGTGTGCCTATCTTTTGCATGCATTGTGCTCCTGAAAAAGCACCCTGCCTGAATATATGTCCCGAAGAAGCTATAACTGAAGCAGATGGAGCCATAGTAATTCTGGAAGATAAATGTATTGGTTGTGGACTTTGCCGTGATGCCTGTCCCATAGGGGCAGTAACCATGGATGAAAAAGGCATAGCAAGTAAATGTGACCTTTGTATTGATCTAGAAGAACCATGCTGCGTTTTAAGTTGTCCTACTAAGGCCTTACTTGTTGATTCTGAAAAAATAATCTCAGAAAAACGAGAGAAAATTACTCAGGAATTAGAGCGTCTAAAAGGCATTATGAAGCATTAAATTCTGCCTAAAAGCTTTAATCCTTTATTTTTTTTTAATTTTTCCATTGAATTAATATTCCCTATATACTAATATACCCACCCCACTACTTTTTAGTATGTTTACCAAATATCCATTATGAATTTATTTAAAATGTACAGGTGTTATTCATGATTACCCAAAAAGAGATAGAAGAAACCATATTTGAACTCTTTAAAGAAGCAGTCATTAAGCTTCCTGATGATGTTAAACATGCTTTAAAAAAGGCATATCATGATGAAACCACCGAAATGGGAAAACTGAATCTAAAAGCAATTTTAGATAATATTAAATCAGCTGAGGAAATGGAAATACCCATGTGTCAGGATACTGGTTTACCTATAATTTTTGTAAAACTGGGCAATGTGCCGGTGGAAAACCTGATTGAAGGAATTAGAGAGGGGGTAAGAAAAGCAACCCATGAAATTCCTTTAAGGCCCAATGTGGTGCATCCTTTAAATCGAGAAAATACGGGAGATAATACCGGTGAAAACATTCCCCAGGTGGATGTGGAGATAGTGGATGGGGATTATCTGGAATTTACCGTATTTCCCAAGGGTTTTGGTTCTGAAAATAATAATGCCCTTAAAATGGCCCTGCCGGGTGAAGGGATAGAAGGAGTAAAAAAATTTGTGGTGGATACCGTAATTACTGCCCAGGGAAAACCCTGCCCTCCGGTAATAGTAGGGGTGGGAATTGGTGGATCTTCTGATCTGGCCATGAAAATGGCTAAAAAGGCATTGTTAGGTACGGTGGGAAAGCGTCACCCGGATAAAAAAATAGCCTCCCTGGAACAGGAAATACTAAAAGAAATTAATGATTCCGGAATTGGTCCCATGGGTTTAGGGGGAAATACAACTGCACTGGATGTAAAAATCAAAACGGCCCATACACATACTGCAGGACTCCCTATTGGAGTATGTATTCAGTGTTGGGCCGGAAGGCATGCTACTAAAAGATTGATGCCTTAAAAATTTCTATTTTTTAGGGAAAAATAAAAATCAGGGTTTTTCACAGGTTATCATAAAGATAGTCCTGTCCCCGATACTCACTGCCCTATCTGCCACCCTTTCCATGTAACGTGCCACAAATAAGAGGTGCACCAGATAAGAAATAGAATCCTTATCTTTGAACATACTGCTGGTTATATGCTCCAGGGACTGATCAAATAAATCATCTACCTTGTCATCATCGTGTCTTAATTCCCGGGCCATGTCCATGTTTTGATCTAAAAAGGCATAAATTCCTTTAGAGAGCATCATCTGTACAAAATCAGCCATGTGTTTCAGGTCTTCCTGGGGTTTATGAGGAATAGTTTCATCTTTAATGTATTCTGATGCATTGGCAATATTCGCTGCCAAATGACCTATCCTTTTTAAGTGGCTTCCTACTTTAATACATGCTTCTATGAACCTCAAATCACCAGCTACAGGTTGTTCTGCTGCAATGACACTAATACATTTTCTTTCCAGCTTAAAAACCATTTCATCAATTTCTTGGGTGGTGGCTATTACTTCTTCCACTTTCTTTTTATCATAGTTGGCAAAGGTATTCACCGCGTTTTTATGGGCGTTGATGGTGAGTTGCCCTATGGTATCCACATCTTTCCTCAATTCTTTAAGTCTCTTACGGAATAATATCCGGGGGTAGCGTTTTTCCATGCTAATCCTCCTGAAATTTATAATTACTTAATAAAGATTCTAAATCATCCTCAGAAGGTTCTCTTATCCTGTATTTAGATAAGATTTCTTCACGAGATGATATATCTAATATTTCATTATCATTTGCCAGTAAATCCAGGTCAACAGGTAATGATAATTTGCATTCTTCATTTAATTCAATTAATGTATTAAAAAAATTTTTATCAACTTCATAGACTTCTATTTTAGATTCAGATGAAATTTTAAACCTTTTCATAGAATGGTTTTCATAATATTCATTAAAACTGACAATATCCATGGTCCATGCTCCAATAATCAATTTCTGGCTTATGAATAATACCGATTCATCATCCGGATTTAAGATTCGGATGTATCCTGCATGTGGAAAGGTTGAAGTATTAAGATTTCCCTGAATCGTTTCTATTGGCTGGTTTGCCGGGAGCCACATTTAATCATCCCCATAATTATTTCATGAGAACATTGTAAAACACCTTGTGATGCATTACCTGTTTTCCCACAATCATATAGGCTATTCTATCGGCCATTCCCATAACATGATGACCCATACTAAGTAAATTTCTCCCAACCAGCATTAGATAAGTAGTGGGAAGCCCAGAAGTTTCCTCATCATATTCAGCAAACATCTGATTATATAGATCCTGTATAGTGACATAATTTTTAGTACACCTTTTTAATAGCTGTATATCCTTATTTATTAGAGCTCCCATTCCATCTTTTAACATTCCCTGAACGTTTTGTGACATGAAAAGTAAATGAGGAGGTTTATGAAGTTTGCTTTCTTTTTGTTTAAGGTCGATGGCGTGACGGGATATATAAGCAGCCAGTATATTGATTCTCTCCAGTTCTATGGCAGTTCTTAATAAGGCAGCCCCGGTTCGTAAATCTTTTCCTACTGGCTGATGCAGGCCCAGTATCTTAAGGCATTCCTGTTCCAACCGGTAACTGGCTTCATTTACCTGGGATGTTTTTTCAATTATTTCACGAGCGAAAATTATATTTTCATCTATAAAACTGTTAACCGAATAATCTATTCTTTCAACTGTCTGGTTTCCATAGTCCAGTACCTCTCCACTAAGTGAAGATAACTTCTTATCCAGTATCACCCCAAACATCAGATCACCCGAATCTGCCGGTAATATAATCTTCAGTCCGCTTATCTTCTGGTTCCATGAATAATTTTTCAGTGCGCCCACTTTCCACTATTTCTCCATGCAAAAAGAAAGCAGTGTATTTTGAAACCCGGGTAGCTTGTTGCATATTGTGGGTTACAATTACAATTGTGTACTCTTTTTTTAGTTTATGAATGAGATCTTCAATTTTGGTGGTTGAAATAGGGTCCAGGGCGGAACAGGGTTCATCCATCAAAATTACTTCAGGTTCTATGGCTATAGTACGTGCTATACAGAGTCTTTGCTGTTGTCCTCCAGAAAGCCCCATGGCGGATTTATCCAGTTTATCTTTAACTTCTTCCCAGAGTGCAGCGGATTTTAAGCTCTCTTCTACCCTTTCTTCCACCACGTCTTTATCATTTATGCCGTGTACCTTCAGACCATAAGCTACATTATCGAAAATAGATTTAGGAAAGGGGTTGGGCTTTTGAAATACCATACCTACTTTTTTTCTAAGTTCAACTACATCCACACTGGGTTCATAAATTTCATTTCCATCTAAAAATATGGATCCTTCCTTACGAAACCCGGATATCAAATCATTCATCCGGTTTAGAGTTCTAATGAAAGTGGATTTACCACATCCTGAAGGTCCAATAAGGGAGGTAACTGTATTATTGGGTATTTTGATATTGACATCCTTTAAAATGTGTGCTTCATCAAAGTAAACATTTAAATTTTCTACTTCAATTCTATTCATGATTTAACGCCCCATCATCTTTTTCTGGTATCTTTCAACCAGGGTATTGGTTACAATGGTAATTATAAGTACAATTATCACCAGTACCGCTGCGGTTCCGTATGCATTTTCCAGGGATATGCCTTCTGTGGCCATTATATAAAGGTGTAGAGGTAAAGGTCTTCCTGGATCAAAAATAGATATGGGAACTGTAATGGCTGCCCCCACCGCAAATAGTATAGCTGCTGCTTCTGAAATTGATCTGGCCATTCCTAAAATTATACCAGTGGTTATTCCCGGCGCAGCAGCAGGTAATACTACCCGGTATACCGTTTGCCACTTGGTGGATCCCAGTGCCAGGCTGCCTTCCCTGTAAGATTCAGGTACTGCATCAATGGAAACTTCAGCAACCTTAAATATGGTGGGTAAAGCCATTAATGCCAGTACAAGGCCTCCAGATAACACAGACCAACCTAAACCCAGAAATACCACAAAAAAGGAAAGACCAAAAAGACCAAAAACAATAGAAGGTATGGATGCCAGGGTTTCTGCACCAAATCTTATCAGTTTTATCACATGGCCCTCCCGGGAGTATTCGGTGAGGTACACTGCAGCCCCCACCCCCAAGGGGGCAGCCACCAGTCCAGATATGAGAGTCACATAAAGACTGGAAATAATCATAGGGAATATTCCACCTTCTCTTCCCGAATCCACTGGATTGGATAGTAAAAATTCCAGATTTATTACCTTCATTCCTTCCAGGAGTATATAACCAATTATAATAATCAATATGATTATGGTTAGGATTCCAGAAGCCCAGAAAACAGTTTTCATTATTTTTTGGGAAGTTTTTGGAGATATAAATCTAAATAACAATCATATACCTCCTTTTAATAATTTTTCCAGAAAGTGACAGGTATTCACAGGTATCCACCCCCAATAACCACCTTCTTTTTGTAGTGTAAGTAATTAGCTGCCACCAGAAGAATCATTATCATGAAAAATAAAACTATTGCAGTTCCAAATAAAGCATTATAATGAATACCTGTAGCATAGCCCATTTCAAGAGCTATATTAGAGGTTAATGCTCTTACCGGGTCCATGACGGAAGTGGGAAATTGAGTCACATTTCCGGCTACCATGATAACTGCCAGAGTTTCTCCTATGGCCCGGCCCATTCCTAAAATTATACCGGTGATTACTCCAGGAAGGGCTGCAGGGAATATAACATTCCGGATAGTCTGCCATTGGGTGGAACCTAAAGCCAGTGATGCTTCTTTATATTCATAGGGTACTGACCTTAAAGAATCCACTGTTACACTGATAATGGTAGGAAGAATCATTACCGTTAATATTACCGAGGCAGTAAGCATACTAAACCCTGTGCCTCCGAACTGTTCTCTCATAAAGGGTACCAGTATTATCAACCCAAAAAACCCATAAACTACCGAAGGTATACCGGCCAGGGTTTCAATCACTGGTTTTAGTATTCTTCTCATACTGGAGGGGGCAATTTCGGCCATGAAAATAGCACATAAAAGGGAAAGAGGTACTGCCATGGCTAGTGCCAAAAAGGTAATCCCTAAAGTTCCTACAATCATGGTTAAAACACCAAAATCTCCTTTTAGAGGAGCCCAGGTTGATCCAAATACAAAGTTTAAAACTCCATAACTTTCTATTGCTGGAAATCCTTCAATGAATATAAAAGTTATTATAAGCAAAATGATTATTATGGAGGATATGGCGGTAATAAACAGACCTTTTTCTATTAAATACTCCTCTAAACGGTTATTCATGATTCACCTCTTTTATTTCTTGAGTTTTTAATTTTTTAGAATTTTAAAGGAGGATTATCCTCCCAAATTAAAAGTATGTTTTTCTGGTTTTATTTTAAGAATCATCAGACACATTGGCAATAAAAGGTACTATTTTTTCACTACGAATAACTTCCTGGCCCTCGCTGCTGTAAATCCAACGTATAAACTCTTTCAAACTGCCTTCCGGTTCTCCTTTTACCAGAAAAATAAATGGCCTTTGAATGGGGTAGGTGCCTTTGGAAATGGAATGTTCTGTAGGAGCTATTCCACCAACCATTAATGCTTTAACATCATCTCCTAAATGAGCTAGAGATACAAATCCTATGGCTTGAGGGTCCTGCTTAACCGCTTGTTTGACCATCTCAGTTGAGCTTTGAACTATGGCCTCGGGACTGATATCCTCTTCATCCATAACTATATCTTCAAAAGCAGTTCGGGTTCCGGAACCTTCCTCCCGGACAATCACATGTATCTCCTGATTAGAACCACCTACTTCTTTCCAGTTGCTAATCTTGCCACTGAAAATATCCCTTATTTGATCAATAGTCAGATCATCTACCGTATTTTTATTATTTACTGCGACTACAATTCCTTCTTTACCAATTATGTATTCTGTCAAATCTTTACTTTCATGATCATTCAGTTTTTTAGAACTGGTTCCAATTTCTATGATCTCCTGTTGAGTACTTCTGATACCCAGACCAGAACCCCCTCCCTGAACATTTATCTTAACATCAGGGTGAGATTTCATATATTCCTGGGCTAATTTTTCTGCCACCGGTTGAACTGAGGTTGATCCTGCAATCTGTATACTTTCATGACCAGATCCAGGATTGACCATGAAATAAGTGCCCAGGATGATTATAGTTATTATTATACCAATTTTATACTTTGAGTCCATAGCTTCACCATGGACAATAGTTCATCTTCACCTTATTTAAATATTGATAGAAATTCATCGCCACCAATATTATATATTTGATAAATTTTAGAAAAAATATTCTGAATAAAATCTAAGAAATAATTATTTTAATCATTTCATTTTTGGAATCTAATAAAATAAAAATGAATAATGTGGAAGGAAATACCACATATTCATGATTTTTCAATTTGTTAATTTATTTAGCAGGTATTAATTTTTCACTCTTAACTATTTCTTGTCCTTCCGGACCTAATACCCAGTCAATAAATTCTTTAACTGCACCTTGAGCATCTCCTTTAGTTATAAAGAAGAAGGGTCTTTGTACTTCGTAAGAACCATCAGCAATGGTTGCTTCAGTAGGTTCTATTCCACCAATATTTAGTGCTTTTACATCATCACTCATAGCGGCAAAGGATACAAACCCAATAGCATTAGGATCCTGGGCAACAGATTGTTTTACTGCTTCAGTGGAACTTTGTACAATAGCATCAGCTTTTATTTCAGTTTCCTTTCCCATGACTATTTCTTTAAATGCATCTAAGGTACCGGAACCATCTTCACGGGTAATGACATTTATGGGAGCATCACTTCCACCCACTTCATTCCAGTTGGTGATTTTGCCACTGAATATGTCTTTTATCTGATCCAGGGTTAAGTCACTGACTGAGTTTTCATCATTAACTGCCACCACTATACCATCTTTAGCAATCCGGTAATCAGTTAAGCCTTGTTTTTCGTCATCTTTTAAATTCTTGGAACTAGTTCCAATATCTGCAATTCCATCCTGAGCACTCTTAATACCCACACTGGAACCGCCACCCTGAACATTTATCTTAACATCAGGGTGAGATTTCATATATTCTTCAGCTAATTTTTCTGCAACAGGCTGAACAGAAGTTGAACCCACAACCTCGATGGTTGTGTCCCCTCCACTATTTCCGCCTCCGAACGCTAAAAATGCGCCGGCTATTATAATTATAGCAACTATTATTCCAATTATGTATTTGGTGTCCAAATTATCACCTCGATTCATACCTTGTTGGGAGAGTATTTAAATGTTACTATTTAGGTACTTGGTTACACATTTAGTGAAATATAACTTATTTTCTATCTATCTGCAGACCCCATTAATTCATAAAATAGGAACTATACAACACTAAAAGGTTAAATTTAAATAATGGTGGCTGGATATAGGAAGACATTATGATAACAGAAGAAATACTAAAAAGTGTATTCAAACCACACAACCTTAAGTGGAGGACGGCTATTACCAAAGTGGAACCCAACCGGCTCATAACCAGGGGCTACTTACAGGAAGAACTGGTGGGTAACACTTCATTTTCAGATATGGTTTATTTACTAGTTAAGGGCAAAATGCCTTCTAAATCTGAATCAAAAATGTTAGAATCGGTTTTAGTATCCTTCTGTGATCATGGAGTTACACCACCCAGTACCCAATCCGCCCGGATAATGGCCTCCACCGGGTCGCCCCTGCATGCCTGCATGGCGGGTGGTTTACTGGCATTTGGAAAAAACCACGCAGGGGCTATTGAAAATTCCATGCATTTATTGCAGGAAGGGGTAGCGAGGACTCCGCCTGAAGAGTCCCTGGATGATACTGCCCGGATACTGGTGGATGAATATATGAGTCGTCAGGAAAAAATCCCTGGTTTTGGGCACCGTTATCATAATGCAGATCCAAGGGCTCCCCGACTTATGGAACTGGCCCGGGAAATGAAATGCCTGGGTCGGCATGGTGAATTAGCACTATCCATTGAATCATTATTGCATAAATCAAAAAATATAAGAATGAATATAGATGGAGCTAATGCCGGTATTCTTTCGGATTTAGGGTTTGACTGGAGATTAGGAAGCGGTATATTTATGATTGGGCGCTTACCCGGAATTCTGGCCCATACCTATGAAGAAATTAGCAGGGAATCTCCTTTCCGGAAGTTCTTCCACATAGAAGAAATCTATTACGATGGAAAGGAATAAAATAATTATAATACCTATTTTTGAATACGGATAATAAAAAAGGGCTTTTTTAAATTAATAACATTTTTGAAATTATAATATATGACGGCCTTTTAATTAATTTTAACTAAATTTATTAATAATCCTTAAAATCAAAAATAAATCCCTGTAAACTTTTTAAGTTAATTAAAATAAGTAATAATATTTAATTATTATGCTGGTCAAATAATTAACTACAACAACCTAGTTAATTTGTATTAGTAATGATTTAAAGAGGTTATAGTATGGAAAAAGAATATGAACAGGCCAGAAGAAAAGTAAAAGATTTAAAGGATTTTTATAATCATTTATTTGCTTATATACTGGTAAATGTGACCCTTTTTATAATAAATTTAATATCCACTCCCGGTATGTGGTGGTTTTATTGGGTTACCATATTCTGGGGAATAGGATTGCTGTGGCATGCATTTGGATTCCTTAATGAAAACAAATTTTTAGGAAAAGAGTGGGAAGATAAAAAAATTGAAGAGTATATGAAAAAGGAAAAAAAATAATTAATAATTTTTCTTAATCTACTCTTCTCTACGTGCTTTTTCAATTTTCTGTTCTCTTCTTCTAAATCTTTCAGGAGTAGTAGTTCGGGGAATATTATGATAAAATTCACCTGCCGTATCTATTATCTCAATTGAAATATCCCCAATCCTTTCAAAAGCTTTGACCACCCGGGATAAAGAAAGATAATAAGTGGAACGGTCTTTATCTTCAAAAGGTGTTTCCGCCATCTGGGTAGCTATACAATTTAATGCTTTCTTCTGGAGCTGATGCAGCTTATCCTCACAATTCATTACTTCATCTTTCAAATCCAGTTTTTCATTTAAAAATGCATCCATGGACCAGCTAACCATCTTTTTTGAGGTTTTATACATTTCTTTTAGATAATCCATCATCTCACTATCCACTTCATAAGACTCCTGCATGGTAAAATTAGCTATTATACCCGAGTGGTCACCAATCCTTTCCAGGTCATAGGCAATTTCTCCAAAAACTACCGTTTTACTAAATTCTGAATAAGGATTTATGGCTATGGCCGTATCCACTGATGAACGAACCTTTTCCAGCATGTTGTTGGTAATGAAATCCATTTTCAGTGCTTCATTGGCCTGATCCTTTTTATGGCTGATTAATGCCTCAAAAGATGTTTTTAATTGTTTGCATACATGTTCTGACATATTTTTAAGCAGATCTTTTATCAAATAGCTTCCGGCATGTTCCCGAGAGGTCTTTTCCTCGTCAAACATATCTGAAAAATCATCATATTTTTTAAGATCCAGTATATATGCCCTGCGCACTATTCCCTTTTTTACCATGGGCTGCAGGAGTTTGGTCACATATCTTCTGGTAATGCCCAGCTTTTCAGCAATTTCATCTTGAGTGGAAGGATTTTCATAGAGAATTATGTCCAATATCTCTTTAAGAGTGCTATTTTTGCTTTTTTTAGTCATTATATCCCTTAATTAAAATATTATTTATCTAATCTTCTTCCTTATCAATTTCTTCATTTTCCAATTTTTGTTGCATCTTTTTAGATACATCTTTATTTCTAATGGTTAGGGACTCCTTAAATAATGAAGATATCACATAGGATAAAGCCAAAATAAGGATTATGGATAATGGAATAGCAAATTCAATGAAAAATCCAGAGTAGATTTCTACCAGGGGAGAAACCACATCTAAAAAGCCCCGGAGTAAGAACACTATTCCCATACTTAAAATTATATATCCATATTTTTTTTGAATATTTTCTGGTTGAATAAGAGGATAAATTCCCATTACAATTAATCCAGTTCCAATAGATCTAAAAAGATTCCAATTGGTAGCTTCCTGTAAAAAATAAAGTATTTCTTGAGGTTTCCAGTATAGAGGGGCTAGTAAATATATTATCTCAATGGCCAGGATTAGAATTAATGGAATAGCATAAACTATTCTGGTCTCAATTTTTTGAGTTTCTACTTTTTCCAGAGGTTCTTTAACATAGTGAGACATGATTTGATAGAGCATTGATCCCAGTACTGCGCCAATTATGGTCCCCCCTACTCCAATTTGGGAAGTGGTAAAAGCCACAATTCCAGATATTACTCCTGCCATTGCTACATCAAATGCCTTGCTCATTTTATCACATACAAATTCAATTTAAATAATTTCAATAATGATGTTTATCAGATAAGTTTTTATTTTTATTAAATATATATTCTTACATTAGGTATTTATTTTCTCTATTAAGGAACAAAATTTGATGTGGAGACTTTTGAAAATAAAGATATTTTAACCAAATAAAGTCTCTTAAAGATTAATATAAATTTTTAGAGAATATTATGCCTCATGTGTTTGTAAGAACAAATTAAGTACTCGTCCTGATCCATTTTTACTGAATAGTTAGCCATCTCTTTTTTATCTCCATTTTCAGTATTTATGAGATTTATTCGGATATCTTCTTCCCGGATTAAAATTTGATTATGGGAGGGGAAAGTATTGCCTCTGAGCCTGTAACTGGTTGCAGTTCCAGAATTAATAGCAGCCATTTTTTCTATCATCCAAACATTTGGAACGTGTTTATGGCCATTTAAGACAAAATCAACGCCATATTTATCAAAAATGTTTAATATATCTCCGGAATCAAGTAAAATATTCTTTTCTCTCCCGGTTTGGGGTATAGGTAGGAGGTGATGGTGAAAGGTTACAATTTTACACAGGCTGGATGGAATTTTATTCAGTTCCTTTTTAAGCCACTCCAACTGATCCAATCCAATCTGACCATCATCAATATCCGGTTCAGAAGAATCCAGACCTATTACTGCAAATCCTCCCTTTTTATCAACATGGACAAATTTACGGTTTCCAATCAATTTCTCAAAATGTAATAGCCCCACATTTCGAGCATCATGGTTTCCCGGTATGGTAAATGTTTTTGCAATTGTATTCAGCTCTTTTATGTACTCACTGGCAGCTTCATATTCTGAATGATAACCCCAGGTAGTTAAATCACCTGAAACTATAATCAGATCCGGATTATCTTCCTGAAGCTGATTAAATAGATTGTTTTTCAAATCATCAGAAAAATGTTTCTCCCCGAAGTGAATATCAGATATTTGGGCTATCTTTTTTTTCCATTATAGTTTCACCTGAATTTTTAATTTCATTTTAATGTAAAAAAATTAGGTTCTATTATCAGAAAAACGCAATTACTTGTAAATGATATATAAGATTTGCTGTTATCTAAAAGAATACAATCACACCAAAATATAAACCAGACAAAAATTAATTTTAATATAAAGCCTTAGGGGGGATTCGAACCCCCGACCTATGCCTTACCAAGGCATCGCTCTACCGGCTGAGCCACTAAGGCGTGATAAAATATGTATCAGTTAGATTTTCATGAATTTATATTAGCCAACATATATACTTTACCATTATATTACAACTATAAATAATTTTTAATGCCAAAACAGTAATTATAACCAATCTAATGACAAATAAATTGTTATAAGTGCAGGGGAAGGGATTCGAACCCTCGAAGGCCTACGCCAGAGGATCTTAAGTCCTCCCCCTTTGGCCGCTCGGGCACCCCTGCATACTATCGTAGATTGTACAATATCATATATTAACTTAACGGTTATGGTAATGATTTATGAATTTCCAGCAGGTTATTAATATACCCTCTTTATAGATTATTATTAAATAAAATATAACATCATTACTATCATATATTATGGCCAGTGACAAAAAGGTGCTCCCATGATATTTCAGGCAGATTTATGTGGTTATTGCGGTGCATGCGCTAGTGTATGTCCCTTAGGGATAATAGAACTTAATGGATATAAAATTGAAGTTCTCAAGGGATGTAATAATTGTAAAAATTGCATTTATATTTGTCCTTTAGGTGCATTCCAGGAGAAAAAAAGATGAAATATGATGTGGTGGTGGTAGGGGGCCGGATTTCAGGATCCATAGCATCACTTTATGCATCTAAACAAGACATTAACGTGTTAATGATTGAAAAAAACCAGGAAATAGGAACTCCTGTTCAGTGCGCTGGAGGAGTTACTCGATCTTTTTTTAAAACCCTGGAAATGAAACCTCCCCAAAAATTAATATGCTCAGAAATTGAAGGTGCGGTGCTTCATGCTCCAGATGGAGAAAAATTTCTTACTAAAAATAGCCTGCTGCAAGGCTATATCCTGGAGCGTAAAATGCTGGATAAGGCACTGGCCATTAAAAGTGCTGAAGCAGGCACAGAAATAATGCTTAAAACTCAGGTAAAAGACTTGATAATAGAAAAAGGTCAGGTTAAAGGAGTTATAGTTCGCCATCAGGGAAAGTTATTAGAAATTTCATCCAAAATTGTTATTGGTGCTGATGGAGTGGAATCCCAAGTAGCTCGAATGGCCGGACTGCATAATGGCCATAATCCCCAGGACCTGGTTTCATGTGCCCAGTATGAAATGGTTGGTTTGGATATTGATCCTGAACTTCTGCAATTCCACTTTGGATATAATAAAGCCCCAGGAGGATATGTATGGATTTTTCCCAAGGGAGAAAATCGAGCCAATGTTGGTCTGGGAATTAGATATGGAGCTAATTCAGCAATTTATTATTTAAACAAATTTATTTCTCATTTAAAGGGAAAAATAGTTGAGTTAAATGTGGGAGCTGTTCCTATTGGTGGTCCTTTAAAAAAAACTTATTCCCATGGTATTTTATTAACTGGAGACGCTGCAGGACATGTTGATCCAGTTACCGGAGGAGGTATGCACTTATCCGCAGTATGTTCCAGTTTAGCAGGGAAAATAGCAGCAGAAGCAGTAATAAATGAAAATTTAAGCACCCCATATCTTTCCAGATATGAAAAAGAATGGGAAAAAAGAATAGGAAAAAATTTACAGCGATCCCTAAAATATCGGGCTCTTTTCGATAATATGGATGATAAGGAACTAAATAACCTGATTAAATTCTTAAATACCAATGATTTTAAATCTTTATCCACTTTATCTATTTTAAAACTGGCAAGAGAGTATCCTAAGTTATTTCTGGTATTAAAAAATATTTTATAATCTTATCATGATTTATTTATTTTTACGGATTAACTAGCCTAATTATTAAAAAATTAAGTAATTTTTAATTCTTTTTTTAATTAAAAGCCGAAATGGTTTTTCTTTATTTTAATCACTTCCTGAAAAAAAATTAGATTTAGTTTTTAATAAGAATCAATAATTATATAACTAATTTAAGGGAAAAAGGGTTTTAATATTAAATAAGCTATCTGGCTTTTTAGGAATTCATTATTAAAATAAATTTTCTATTATACTCTATATAAAAAATCTGGTGTATTGATGATTAAAGATTTATACTCCCCTTCTAATAACAAAAACAATAGGAAAATTATTCCCTCTTCGATTGAAAAAATTTATCTGGGTTTAATTTTAATTACGGCTTTTTTTATCCGTCTTATTCCCAGTAGAAATCTTTCATTTGCAGGTAATGATGCCTACCTGCACCATGATATTGTAATGCGTATGGTGGAAGAGGGTTTTGGAATAATTTCAAATGATCCCCGGTCTTTAACTGGTTTAGCTTCCTATGGATATCCCCCCTTATACCATATAATTGGTACTATGCTTTACCATATTTTTCAAACTGATCTGGTATTTTTCCTCTTGCCCCCCGTACTGGGTGTTTTGAGTATCGGGTTGTTTTACAAATTATCCCAGGAGATATTTAATAACCAGAGAATTGCTTTACTTTCCACCTTATTATTTGCATTTATCCCTTCCTTTGTAACCCGTACCTCAGTATTTATTCCTGAATCTTTGGGCATCCTTTTATCGGTAGGGATACTGTTTTTGGTGGTAAAATATATTAAAAGTATTCCAGGATACCCTGATCTGGATAATTTCGCTTTAAAGGGCTTTTTAAAAATATTCAAAGGTGATTACAAATATCTGATAGGGGCCGGAATATTATGGATATTCTACCTTTTTAATCATCGAGGATGGGTATTTTTAGTAATAGCTATATTTATACTAATTTTTACCTTTGCACTTCCTTCATTCAAGAAAAAACCAGTGGAATGTATCGGGATATCCCTGCTGATTTTGATAATGCTGTATGTGCTGGATGTGGCCTCTTATTTTGCACGGCTTCAAATAGTACCGGTGAGTGTACTGGGTTTCCCTAAATGGGTAGGTTTATTGCAGTTATTTTTTGGACTGTACGGTTCTTATGTATTTATTAAATCAAAAAATCCACTCTACCGGTTCCTGGCAATTTGGGGTGTACTTTTCCTGTTAATTGGTAGTTATTCCTTCCGATTCAGAGATCCTTATTCTGCCATACCATTAGCATTGATGGGAGGTTATGTGTTTTCTAAAATAATCCTCCCTGAGTTGAATAAAATCATGGAAAAATACGATTTCACCTTAGGAAAAAGGAATCTTAAAGAAGGATTTAGATTTTTATTTATTTTCATTCTGGTTATAACCCCTGTTGCCCAGGGAGCATTTAGTGCTTATTCCTTTGTGGTACAACCCAGCCCAGAAGAAATAGAATCGTTTGAATGGATAAAAGATAACACACCTGTTGATGCAGTCTTTCTTACCCTGCGTGATGAGGCCTATCTTTTAATAGGTAATACCAACCGAAGGGATGTTCTTTTATGGAAGGTAGTTTATCAGGGTTTTATGGGGGAAGCACCATCACTGGCTGAAACTGTAACCACCCAGAATGAGGTGAATATAATTTTTGGTACATCCCTACCCGCTGAAGCCTATTTTTTACTGGAAAAGTATAATGTGGATTATATTTTTGTAGGGCGAAACATGTACAATGCCCCGGGATCTAAATATGGATTATTAAACTATTTACCATCAGATACTCACTTTAAAACCTCATATATTACTGGTGATGCATCAGTATATGAATATATAAGTAACCCCTCTCTAGAATCACCAGAAAATGCCTTGAATATCAGCGGAGATAATGAATATTCCCGTACCTTGCAATTTATTGAGAGGTTCTGGAATGGATATTCCTACTCTGATGCCGGTGGAAATTATTTTAGAAATCCAGTTATTGACCTGGAATTTGGAGGTAGTTTCAAGGGTAATTATCCATTAAATGCCCAAATATCTAATTTGTTTAATTTTATATCCATTGAAACCAGTAATCAGGAAGTTTCAGATCGTTCCACATATCTTTTAAAGTGGTTAGAATATAAGCAGATGCCTGGAGGATCGTTCCCCTCAGAAACCCCTCCCGGAGAATATAGCCTGGGAACCATGGAAACCATATTTCCTTTGATGGAAATGGAGCCTTCTGAAAGTCAAAGTAAAATCACAGAAAACGGCCTGAAATTTGTTAATGAACAAACTGGAGCAAATAATATAAAAATTTCTCCATCAGATGATGGTCCTGGTATATTTGAAGATAATTATATACAGCTTAAAACCAATGCCCTGGTTAGTGGTATGTATCCCGCTAATAAAGAAACTATAGTTCAGGGAGTTTTAGAACAACAAGAGGGTGATGGGTCCTGGAGTTCTTTTTCCTACCAGAATATAGGGATTCTTAAAGGTCTTTCTCTGTACTATGAATCCACCGGAGATGAAAGCGTTTTAGATTCTATTAAAAAAGGTTCTTTATGGTTAAAAGATCAGCAGGATGCCTCGGGTAGATTTGAAGATGATGGAATTCCCCAGCCTTATGGTATGAACCATTATGCTGATGCTTTTTATATCTATAGCGTGGCTGGTGATGACGACTCCGCACAACTTACCCTGGATTATATAAATAAATTGAATATTAGTGAGGATGTCAATCCCTTAAAATCTTATTTAACATTTTATTCAAATTTAAGTCTAATTTATGGTGAAAAAAGTGCTCTGGAAATGGCATCACAGGTCATTTAATTTTTAATAAACTTTTAAAGGAATAAAGAAAATAATATAGAAACAGTTATGATTATGACACTTTAATTTACAAATCATCTTTATCAGAGGGGGGCAATAGGTGGCCAAATACAAACCAGATATAGATAAATTAATGGCTAATGATAATGTTGACGGGCTAATTGAGGCTTTATATCACGAAGATTTAGTTCTAAGAAAAGAAGCCAGTCGTGCATTAAAATATGTTGGAAATGAAAAGGCTACCGATGATTTGCTTGAAAGTTTAACCTATGATTCCTGGCAAGATGAATATTCTGTCATGGGATCGGTGCGGGCCAACTCAGCAGAAGCTTTAGGCCGTATTGGGGATAAAAAAGCAGTTCATGGACTTATAGTTGCATTAGAAGATCCTGATAGTGAAGTAAGGTGGAAATCTGCCGAGTCATTAGGAAAATTAAAGGATTTGCAGGCTTTAGAACCATTAATTTACTCCCTTGAAACAGATGAAGATGAGTATGTAAGGAAATTTGCAGCCAAGGCATTAGGGGAATTAAAAGATCTTCTGGCTACAGATAGTCTTATTAATTCTCTTAAGGATAAAGAGTGGGCAGTTAGAAAAAGTTCAGCCCAGGCCCTGGGTAAAATTGGAGATAAAAAAGCATTAAAACCACTTTTAAACGCCCTTAATGATGAAGACGTTGATGTGAGACGTCAAGCAGTTATATCCCTGGAAAAAATGAAAGAACATGCTATTAAACCGTTATTAGAAAAATTATATGATTTTGACTGGCAGACCCGGGCTATTTCAGCAGATGCGCTGGGCAGGATTGGTGATAAAAAAGCTACCATGCCGCTGGCTAAAGCACTTTCTAATAGTAGAAAAAGAGATGAAAATCGTTATGTTAGGGGAAAGGCTGCTGAAGCATTGGGCAAGATTGGAGATGTGCGTGCTATACCCTATCTGGAAAAAGCTCTGGATGAAAAATATATTTATGTAAAAAAAAGAGCAAAAGACGCCCTTGATTTGATAGAAATTAGTCCAGAACTGGAACACTATGAAAACGAATTTTTCAGTTTTGATTACCACAATGCATGGGTAATATCTGAGATTAATCAAAAAGGGAAATTAATAATTGGTTTTTGTTATGAAAATGATATTAAGTTCTCTCTTAATATAAAAAAAGATGTGGAAGATCTAACTGCAGATGAGTTTGCAGATGTTATAATAGAAGTTTTTAATGAGCAAAATGCTCTAAAAGTTACCAAGCACCCGGTAAGTATAGCAGGGTATCCGGGATATGAAGTAGAAAGTGATAATTTTGAAGTTGATCCACCCTCCAGAACATTAGTATATATTTTCCGCAGCAACGGTGATTTATATTACTTATGGTTTGCAGGAAAACCCAGTGATATCAAAAATACATCAAAATACATCAAAATTACTTTAAATAGCTTCCACCTGAAGTTGTAGTAATAAGTACCTAAATTAGTTTTAAGTATGTGGAAATTTTTTTTATTCCAAAAAAAATGAGTGTTGGATTAAATAAAAAAAGCTAATGGTCATTTAATTAGGAATTATTTGGTTTTATATGATTTCATAGCTTCTTCTAATATCTCAGTAAACTTTAGATCTTTTTTCAGTTCCTCCAGTTCTTCAATGGAGAATATTTTCAAAACATTATCCTTACATGCATCCACACATGCCGGAATTATCTTGTCTGAATCCATACAGAGAGTACATTTTTGAACAGATTTTTTTCCCTCGTCAGTTACCAGCATCCCCACCGGACAGGCAATCATACATAGTCTACACATGATACATGATTTCTCATCAACAATCAGTGATTTATCGTATTCTTTTATGGCCCCGGTGGGGCATATTCTAGCACAGGGTGCCTTTTCAGGATGACATTGCAAACAAAAAACAGGCATATTGCCTATTTTTTTTGCTCTGGCCACCCCATGTTCTCTTTTACAGGCATTAATACAATCCTGGCATTCGCTGCAACGCTTGGGATTAAGTACCATCAATGTTTTCATTTAATCACCATTATCTAATAAAATAGGAAAACCGGATTAAAGTTTTTCCAGAAGGTAGTCTGGTACTGCAGAAGAATCTCTAGGTCCCACTGCTACTTCCCAACCGCTATCATCTTCAATTTCACCACTTACCGGTGCAGCTAATCCTGGAATAACCATTTTTTTATGATTAACCTTATTTTCTATATCCGTCTCTTTAATAAGATCAGCAACTGATTTACCATTTAATTGTCCGCCAGCCAGTGATACATCTACTGCCCGTCCTTCAGTGTCCAGTACTAATAAGTATGTATTAGCTTTTCCTGATTTTAAGTCCCCTTCAACAGTATAGTAGGTGAGGGCAAAATTAGTGGTTAATAATACTGGAGAATCTTCAGTTACCTCCCCAAACTCATACAATCCTGCATCTACAGCCTGTGGTTTACGTGGATCAGTAAATAATCCCTGCCTTAAAGTGAGAACTGGTATTAATTCCCATATATCAGTACCATTAAATACCAGAATATCCGCATACTTATTAAGCATAGTAGCAGCCACAGTAGCTTCTTTTATGCTTTTGGTAACCGGGTCTTCCTTACTACCTAACCGCATCAATGCAGGTATCCCCATAATAGGGAAACGGAAATCTTCATCTTTTTCTTCCACAGCCAGTCTTCTAATCATTACAAAATTATCCAGGGTATCTCCAATTCCATCCCCTACAAATGTTCCCGGATCAAGAACTATGTCTTTAATTCCCTGGGACCTCAGACTGTGGGAGAGTTGTTTCATCTTTTCCAGGTCGCCTGGTACGAACAATGCTACCGGGCATTGATAATCCTGGGCCAGTTGCCCCATTTCTTCTAGATTGTTCTCAGTAGCAGCATAGATTAATGGCCTTTCGTCTCCCACCACTTCCAATGCTGCTTTCATATTATCGGGATCCAGAGTACATAAAATTAAAGGATAAATAGAATTTTTAAGGCGAGATACTGTTTTAATGAACTTTTGGCTGTCTCCAGATTTATTACGTACAGCAATGGCATCCAGGGTCAGTAATTCACCAGTTCTTTCAAATTCAGTGTTTTCTATTATGTTTATCCTTTCTTCCAGTTCACTTTCTTCTAATTCATCGTGAACATCAATTACCAGGGCAGTGGGATTATAGTAAGTTAGTTCATACCGGTATAATACTTCATCTCCACCAATAATTACCTGTTTATCTCCTTTTCCAATTGTTACTTCCCTTACTGCAGGGGCAAGTTTCTTTTCCAGTTTTTCCATTCCTTCTGGATCAAGAGGGGTGCATAATTTTAAATCAGTTTCTTTTTCTGATAATTTAGTTGCAAATGCCATGCAAGATGCCTCTCCGCAGTCCCCACAGTTGGTTTTAGGTAGAAGTTTGTAAATATCCATAGCTGTAACTTTCAAATTTAAACCTCCTTCGAATTATTTGAGCTTTAGCCCTCCAGTTGAGTTATCCAATCACTTATATCAGGGAGATCTGTGGTCATGTAGTCCTTTACAAAAGTTTCCCCTATTTCCCGGAGTAATTTAACTGAAGTCGGGTGGAGCATCATGAAGATATCCACTCCATTAAGCATCATGGTCAAGCCAGTAAATATTTCCCAGATAGGTCCCCTATAATCAGTAGGTCCCCATTCCTCTTTTTTCATCCATGCTTCTCTGGATCCCCAGGCATTGGTGGTTCCTGATGACATGGGCATCTGCAGGTCCTTATCACCTTTTAATGCTGCTAATCTGGTTCTGGTCATTATGTCAATGGAAAATTCAATACCATAACCTAAAGCACAGGTAGTGGGATCCATGACAATATCATTTTGAGTCAGTCCTTCTTTTAAGAGATAGCGATTCAGGGTTTTTTGCATATTAACATCAGTTATGGACCAGGAAAGTACGGCATGGTCATTATTTACAGCAGCCTGTGCTACTTTTTGATAGTCCAGATCAAGGTTAGCCGATGCTAATAGACATCTTTCGCCTTGGGCAGCTTCAGCAGCTTTTTCTAATACCAGCGGATCTTTAACTGGGTCTCCAGAAGCTCCTATTACCAGAGGAACATCCACTGCCTGGAGTACTTCTTCAATATCATTAGCTGCCTCTCGGGGTGTTTTATCCATAACTTTAGGCCCGGTTCCGATAAGGTGAATGGTTACCATGTTGGCCCCAAATTCCTTAACTGCTTTTTTGGCCCATTCACCCGGGTGATCCATAACATCAGAGAAATGTTCCCTTATAGGTCGAGGCAGTCCCGGCATGGGAATATCAAATACATCAAAAGTTACCACCGGGGCATTGGGCTGTGCTTCTTCAAAGCGATATAAAGCCTGTTGACCCCCTAAGTACACTGGCTTTCGGCTTCCTTTCCCCAGTTGAACTTCGGCAACTTTTCCAGGATATTCCTGTATCGGCGGTTTAAAATCTTCCATTGGTAAAACTTCACTAGCAGCTTTTCTGGTTTGAACTGCTTGTTGAACTACTTGCTGTACAGCCGGCATTAGTTGTAGCTCAAGTTCATCAAAATCCATCCTAAAATCATTAATTTCTATTGATTTTGTATTTTCGAGTAGCTTAAGAAGCTGTGTCATTTTATCCATAAACCCACATCCTTTTCATAAATTATTCCTCATTAAAATTTAAGGCCTTGCTCAATATCCTTCTTACTGCAATAACTGGATCAGAATCATCAGGTAAATTAATTAAAGGTTTACCTGCCATGTCAAACTCGGATATTAAAGGATCTTCATAAATTACCCCGGCCAGTTCCAGGCCAATTTGTGATATTTTTCGTTTCAAATCTTCCTCATCTTCTCTTTTAAGTCGATTGAGTATCAAGTAAAGCTTTTTAAAGTTAATTTCTAATTCTTGTGCCAATTCACCGATTCTATCTGCAGTTAATATACCCCTATGTGATGGATCTGTGACAACCAGCATGATATCCACATTGTGGGTAGTTCTACGACTTAAGTGCTCCAGTCCAGCTTCAGTATCAATTATTATGTAGTCATAATTGGAAGAAAGGGTTTCTATAATTTTGCGTAACATGTTATTAACAGCACAATAACATCCACTTCCTTCCGGCCTTCCCATAACCAGAAGATCAAATTCCGGCGTTTCAATTACTGATTCCATGATTTTATAATCCAGAATATCCCACTTATTGGCACCAGGAGGTATGTTACCTGCGGCAGTGTCTTTTTTTAATTCTTCTCTTACGTCACCTACCGTTTTATCTACCAGAACCCCTAAAGCTTCTGGAAGATTAGAATCTGGATCGGCATCAATAGCCAGAACATCCTTGCCAGTGGTAGACAATAGTTTCACCAGGGTGGATGACACCATGGTTTTACCTGTTCCTCCCTTTCCACTTACTGCTATTATCACATAATCACATCAGTGTTTTAATGAAAATTAAGAGAAAATAACCATTTAGACTATTTTCTCTTGATTATAACTTTTTCTGCATATATCTTAGCGTTTTTGAAGATAATCTTAACTCCCCCTGCTGCAGGCATGGAAATTTCAGGAGCCATGGTAACAGGAATGGAAGGAATGGATTCATATTCGGTTTCTTCTGTTTCCCGTGGAGTTTCTTTTTCAATATCTTCCTTGGCTGATTCTGTCTCAGATTCTTTTATTAGTTCCAGTACCGGGTGCTGGTGCTTGGTTATGAAATCTTTAATCTCATTAATGGTGGTGGCGTCTTCTTCAGTGGGAATCTTATCTCTCATTTCTTCAGGCATGAATTTCAGTACTGAATCTTTCATGGCCTTAGGCATCCATATTACACGACCATAACCACCATCTGCTTGAAGAAACTTAGGAGATCTCATATATTCCAGGGAAAGGCCTGTGAACCCTTCCACCTGCTTTCCACCTGAGCATTGTCCGGCCATAGCAGAGAAAGGTATACCTAAAGGAGTTTCTCCTCTGAAATCCCGATCAACTATACCAATACCATCTAATTCAGGTATGTAAAAGGCTACTGCTTCAAAACATCCACAGGATGTGTGAGGATATTCGAATACACTGTGTATGTATACCCTGTCAGTAGTACCCTGAGAATGTTCCGCTATAGCTTCATTAACCGTAGAGTATTCTCCTTTTTCAGCATCTATAACATCGCCCTTTTCAATTTCGAATATAGGCCCATCAGGATCCATTTTTGCTGCAGCCCTGCAATCAAACCAGTTTATAGCCCCACAAAGAGCAGTCCTATCCGGAGTAACCACACACATGTGGGATGGTGCAAAGGACTGGCACATTAAACAGCCATAGAATACATCCACATCCTCATCAGAAAGCTCTCTAGCCCGGGCATCACGCTTAGTATATTGATCTTTAGCCAGTTCTAAGAAAGATTCTACTTCTTCTTTATTGGTTAAAATGGTAACGGCAATGTTTTCTATTATAGGGAATTCCTCTTTAAACAATATGGAGAGGGATTTAGCCAGATGTTCTAATTTAAAACCCGCCTCCAGAGCTTCGGTACTTACCCGACACCAGATTTGATCTCTCTGATTCAAGTGCATGAATCCTTTAACATAGTTACATAGTTCGTGTATCCTTCGTTCTATAACACCTTCCAGTTCCTTTTCCAGTTTTTCACCCTGGATCTGGATATTGATAGCAAATGGGAAAATATCTCCCTGGTTCATTTCAGTTAATTCCGGACCTATAACCTGAATTTTCCCATCTTCCACATCATCTTCAACTTGAACCAGTTCTGCACCAATAGACTTGGGACCTGCCAGTTCTACAAACATGTTTGCGGATCTTATCCTTTCCCCTTCATACATAGGGCTTACATCAACAGGTATATCTTCAAACATTTAATTCCTCCATTAAACACCTAATAAATATAAAGTTTATACATAATTAATTCAAGCAGTTTTCATTTTTTCCAGATAGTTTAACCATTCTTCATCCTTCATATTAGGGAAGGAAGCATCTGCATTTGAATGGAAAAATTTGCATATGGTTAAAGTTTTAAGATGTGGTGCAAAGTGCTTCAAAGTGGATAGTCCCTGGGAAGCAATGTAATAGATGCACCCAATAAACATTACCAGGTCATGCTGGCCTTCACCATTTACACCCTTCCATTCTGGATCTTTTAATAAATTGGTAATCTCTACTATTCCATAAGGATTTGAGTCCATTTCTCTATCCCTTAATGTTTTATAAGCATCTCCAGTAGTTACTATGGGTATATTCCACTTTTTTGCAATGTCTATAGTTAACTTTAAAAGAGGGTCTTCTTTTATTATAGGTCCCACCACAAAAAGAGGCCTTTTTGCTCTTTTAATCATCATTTTGGCTGTTTTGGGAGTTACTAAAAGAGCTTGTTTAGGTCCTGCAATGGCCGTTGGTTGCCAGGGGATAATTCTCTCATACATCTAATCTACCTCATTATGGCTATTTTGCATCAGCTTTGGGATGTGATTTATTTTTAAAATTCTCTGGTGAAGATTGGTCTTTAAAATCTCTTATAGATGGTTCCGAGGTTATTTTCTTAGGTAACCATCCCCGCTCATCTAAAATTGCTTTAATATCTTTTTTATAGGTTATAGGTATGTCTTTTTCTACCCGGATAAATTTATATACGTCTTCAGGGATTGTTCCAAAGTATTTGCGGTGAAGGTCAATGTAGTGGTTTAATTTGAGCTGTCTACCCTTAGAAGTATCATTTGGCCTTAAACAAAGTTTAGCCACTGCTACTGTTGCTTCTTCTCTATTTTCAGCAGCATACAAAAGATGTTCCGGAGCTGGCTCCCCCTGAACCACCGTTCCATTTCTCATATCATTGATTTTCCATTTTTCTTCCAGATCGGTTCTGCCCAGGAATAATCTCCTGTATTTTGTTCCATGGGGCCCTAAAACAACCGGTATTCCCCATCTGTTTATTCCGGTGGCAATTGCTGCTGCTTTTTGAGAGTATGCGCCCCAGGCCACACCACATGCCCCTACACGGTTTAAAATGTAATCAGCAATTTCCTCGAAGTTACCTTCCAGTGGTTTTTTGGCAAATATGTTAGCAATTTTTATGCATGCTCCGGGTATGTGGGCATTGGATACACAGGAACCTACATTCACCAGTCCTTTAGCATCAAAATCTCCACTGTACTTTTCATAAAGAGTTTTTCCCTCTTCATCGCGGTATTCTCCAATGGACATGGCCCCACAGCCACTGGTTACCACTATGTAATTCCTCTCCAGAAATTCCTCGGCCATCCTGGCCACGTCACTTGCACCATCAGGATAATTGGTACATCCCACAAATGCAATAACTCCCGGTATGTCCCCCAATACAATAGGAGCCCCTACCTTCCTTATTTCCACATCCTGAATAGGTCCTCTTCCTGCCCTGATGTTGAATTTTTGTTCTTTAATTTTGTTTTCTCCAATTCGGGCCATCATGGACATGATGGGGAGGTCTCTTTCACATTCCTGTTCACATCTACCACAGCTGTAACATATATCATTATTATTTAATTCCTCCATTTTGGAGAAATCACCCTTACCTGCTTCCAGTACGGCACTCATCATAGGGAGACTGTTAGGGCATACCCGGGTACACCATCCACATTCTGTACATTCACTGGCCATTTCCTGAATTTCATCCATTTCAGGTAAAATTTTTAGTGTTTTGCGATCTTTAGATATTTTCAGGGCTACTTTGGTGGCCACTTCCCCTACTTTATCTGGATCCAGTATAAGCGCTCCTTCTATTTGATTATTGACCAGTTGAGATACTATTTTATCTGGATCTTCATTAGTCATATCAGGTAATCCCATGCAGCTTTTATCAGTAGTGGCAATTAATTTGGCCTGGTTTTTATGGGCTTCTTCCAGTACATCAGTCCTTATACACTGTTCATCCACCACGATTACATCAGCAACCCCGCTCCTGATGAATTTGAGTTGTTTGGATATGGGTCCCACGACCTTGGCATGCTGATTATATCGGGAAATATCAATTGCTGCACAGCAAATACCACATACTTCCATATTATCTTCCAGAGCATTATTTTCCACATAATCAAGTATGCCTGCTCCGGAGGAAACATTATGGCCTATACATAGAACTACTGGCTTTTCACGGTTAATAGTCCCCATACCCAGCTCTACCAGAGGTGCATCTTCATCACCTTTAGGAAGGTTGAGAGCGACTATTTGAGAGATATCTCCAATTTCTTTTCCCAGATTATCCATTAAACCAGCATGCAAAGCTTTTGATTCAAAGTCTATATTGCTTCCTTCCTGACCAGTATGACATGCCGAGAGAAGGTGCAGGTTTTGTTCTTCCATATAGTCCATGGCTTCCCTCAAGTCACCCAGAGTTTTAGGAATTATGCCTATCACTGTTCGGATGATAGGGGCTTCTATCTCAATATTCATTCCCAGATCAATAGGGAAATCTTCCCCTTTTTTTTCTATTAAATGTTCTAACAAGTGCCTGGCATGAGCAGAATGCGCTGCTGCACCAATACAGCATGCCAGCAATACAATTCTCGCTTGTTGGGCTTTAATATCTATCCCACAGGCACCTTTTTTACCATCAGTTAGATCACATTTACCATAAGTACATAAACAGCACATATCACAGAATGGAGCATAAAAAGGTTCATATCTATCTAACAATTTCATATCCCAAGATCTGAGGTCAGTTACACTAGGCTTGGGAGTAGGTCCCATTTCTAATTCAGATTCTTTTTCTTCTGAATCTTCTCCATCATGAATAATCTCCCCAAAGGAGATTTTAATATCTTTAGATTTCCAAAAATCATTTTTCAACTCTTTAGGTGCCACATGTATCACCAATCTTTTTACAATTTAATAAAAATGTTATTAATCTGCCAATTAAATTAATTATTAATGATTTATAATGATGTTTGTCCTATTTGCATCACGGTATATAAATTTTTGGTATTAATTTTTAGTAAAACTGCATGAAATTGTATTAAAAAAGTAATAATTTTCAAGATATAGGGCCCAAATAAGTAATACTATGGTAAAGCTTTAATATTATAAAATACTTTTAATTATACAGGGAGGATTGAATGATTTATTAAGCCATTAAAAAAGGCATGAAATTTTCTAAAACTTCCTGAAGCAAGATTATATCATTAAAAACCTGATTATGATTCAATCTTGCCGATATTAAATAAATTAAATTAAGGAGGCATATAATTTGCATATACCTGATGGTTTTATACCCTTATGGCAAGCTGTAATTTATTACATCATAGCCCTTATAGTGGGTTTCTATTCTATTAGATGGGCCCGCACCAGTCTTGATGAACGTAAAGTTCCCCTACTTGCTGTTTTAGCAGCAGGTATTTTCGCCATTCAGGCCATGAATATACCCATACCCTGGGGTACCAGTGGCCATATGGTGGGAGCCGCCTTGGTGGCCATTATTATCGGTAGTCCATTTGCAGGATTTTTGGTTTTAACCACCGTACTTATAATCCAGGCATTATTCTTTGGAGACGGAGGGGTTACTGCTCTGGGAATCAACATATTCAACATGGCAATAATCTCTAGCTGGGTTGGTTTCTATGGATTCAAATGGTTAAAACCAGTGATTAACGAAGTTCCCGCAGTATTTGTGGCCGCCTGGGCATCCCTATTTTTAGCAGCTATTGCCTGTGCCATTGAATTATCCCTGGCCGGTACCTTCCCTTTAACTCTTGGTTTGTACTTCATGGGGCTTTATCACGCTGTAATCGGTGTGGTTGGTGAAGGATTAATAACTACCATAGCCTTCCTGGCTATTAAAGGAGTTAGACCAGATCTTATTTACAGGGAGGAGGTGGGTTCTCATGGATAAATTTGTAGTAGGTGGTTTAGTAGTGGCCATATTAATAGCTATCATGGCCCCCTATCTAGCTTCCAGTGACCCTGATGGGTTGGAAAGCGCAGCTGAAAAAATCATCAATCCCGAAGTCTCCGATGAAGCCGTTTTAGAGTCACCTATGCCGGATTATGTTATACCATCATTAGGGGAAGACCCTATTTCCGGAGTAGTGGCCATAATAATAGGAGTTCTAGTGGTCTTTGGATTGGCTTATGGCCTGGGCTATGTCCTGAAAAAGAAAGAAACTTAAATTATTCTTTCTTCTTTTTTGGAAAACTATATACCTTGAATAAACCTAATTTCCATAATCTAAAATATATTATCGAGGAAAAGAATGCACGTTGGAATTAGCCAGATTGAAAGTGAAAGCGGGAAAAAAAGTATTATCCATAGCCTTGATGGTCGTATTAAGTTAATTATAACTCTATGCATCATTATTTATGCAGTATACACCACTAAAATACCTGTTTTATGGGTAATGGAGCTGTATCTTTTAGTACTAATTTTAGTATCAAAAGTCTCGTTTTCCTATGCCCTGAAAAGGGTGCTTCTGATTTTACCTTTCGGAGGATTCATCGCTCTTTTCCAACCATTTATAAGGCCCGGCGTGGTTTTATACACCCTGCCACTGGATATAACTATAACCTATGAAGGGACTATATTTGGAATTCTTTTACTATCCCGTTTGATAGTATGTCTAACAGCAGTGGTTTTATTATCTTCTGTAACTCCCATTCAAGAGATAGTTAATTCAGGAAGGCGTATGGGTTTTCCCCGGGAGCTGGCACTTATATTGAGCTTGACCATCCGTTATCTTTTCATGTTTTATGATGAATTAGAACGAATCAGGAATGCTCAAAAAACTAGATGCTTTGACATATGGAATAAAAAAACATCTTATATGTGGAGACTGCGACAGATTGCCTATACCATAGTAATGTTATTTTTAAGATCCTATGAACAGGGCGAAAAAGTATACTTTAGTATGTTAAGCCGAGGATATTCAGGGGAATCAGATATGTACCAGGAAAAAAAGAAGATAAGTTTCAATGATTACCTTTTCATAGTCCTAACCCTGATTCTGATTCTTTCTATTGAATTAATCCGGCACTTTTACTTTATTTAAAAAAAATTAGTATTTACCATTTAAAACTAGAGTTGTGGTTCCAGTCTTTTCACCATGAAAGCTAGAAATCCCACTACCATGGGGAACAGGAATAAATATAATACCATAATGGCCATGGGAGGCATAATTTCTCCCATCACTGTTGAAGCAGCTAATAGCATAATCAATAATATAACCGGGCCTAAAATGGCTATGAACATGTATATCATGGTAAAGGAGTTTAGCTTCTGGGAATAATCTTTTAATTTCATTCGTAATTCATAAGCAATATCCTCTGCAATTACATTTAAAGTCTTGGCCAGGTCCCCTCCACTATTCAGGGTTCTTGTTATCTGGTAAACTGCTCTTTTTAAACCATCAGATTGTATACGTTCCCCCATATCTATTAAAGCAGATTCAGTGGTTTCACCATATTTTATTTCCTCCAGTGTTCGGGCAAACTCTTCTGAAAGAGTACCATAGCCGGACATGGCCACTGAGCGCATACTATCATGTAGACCTAATCCTGCTCTGAGTTCGGTAGCCATTTGTCGCAGAGCATAGGGTAACTCCCGTGAAGCCTCAGATGATCTTTTACCTTTTTGCAGATTAGGTAAAAATAAAATTACAACTGACATCAAAACAACCATTAAAAGTAAGGCCAGCCCTATTTCTATTCCAAAACCCAGGGCCATTATGGCAATAAAAATAATAACTCCAGACCCTAATCCCATACCTAAAATAAGTTTAGGATCCAGTCCCTCTTTGTCCTCTTCTTTTAAGATTTCTTCTAGAGAAGCTTTTTGAAAAGCTTCTTTTTTAATTTTATCATCTTCAGAGGGTTTTTTAAGATCTTTTTCAGATTCAATCAGGCCTTTAAAAACCTCTATTTCTTCCTGACTCATTTTCATTCTTTTGATAATGCGGGAAGAAGTTTCACGGGGTTTGAATCCACCTTTGTTAAAACCGCCTGGTTTAAAGCTATTTGTTTTTATGCCTCCCAATTTATTAACAGGGACCTGAACACCCTCACCCACTTTTTTACTGGAATCTAAAGTAGCTCCGCCAATTTTATCAAAGAGGTCCTTAATACTTTTTAAAACCATTATTAATCACCATTAGCTGAATGAAATTATTTCAAATCCGATAAATCCATCTTAATTGATCAAATATAATTAACTGCAGTAATTTAGTATAATTATTTAATATATCCTCAAAGTACTCGTTCTAATAGTTCATCTGAGTCGCGATAATATTCATTGATATAGTTTCCAACTTCTTCAATGCCCCGTATTCCTTTATCAGCCATGAATTCCAATACCAATCTTCTTTTTTCTATTTCTTCTTCTACTTCCGTGACACTGACTCCTCTTAAATCAGCAATGGCTCGCACGGTTTGGCTGGCAATTCCCACATATTCCACTTTGTCAGTGACGTTGTTCCATTCAAAAACCCGGTTCAACTGTACATTTCCTTCTTCCATACCTACTACTTCAGCTACTTCAGTTATACGCCTTATTGATCCTCCCTGTGGTCGGTACATCCGGTTTTGCATTATAATAAAATCAAGTGCAGGTATCATAATATTAGGAACATTCATGGGAGGGTTCACCAGTCGGGTGATGGTTTCCCGTGCCGTATTGGAGTGAAGGGTTCCAAAGCCAGAGTGCCCTGTGTTAAGTGCTGTAAATAGAGTAATAGCCTCAATACCCCTTACTTCCCCTACAATTACCCTATCCGGACGCTGACGTAAGGAGTTCTTTACCAGGGTATCCATGTCCAGTTCGCCTTTGCCTTCAATATTAGGTGGGCGGGTCTCCATCCGCAGTACATGTGAATGAGGCAATTGAAGTTCCAGAGTATCTTCAATAGTGATTATTCTCTCTCTAGGCGGAACAAATGCAGCTACCGTGTTTAGAGTAGTGGTTTTACCTGAACCGGTACCTCCAGCAATAATCGCATTGCAGGGTTTTACTCCCAGTCCATCAGTACATACCCACATAAATGCAGCCAGATGGGAAGACATAGTTTTAAAATTAATTAAATCAATAACAGTTAAGGGGTCTTTTTTAAATTTACGAATAGTAAGGGATGATCCGTCTGCAGAAACAGGAGGTATGGTTGCATTAACCCTGGAACCATCAGGAAGCCTTGCATCTAAAATAGGGGTTTGCTGGTCAATTCTCCTATTAACCTGACGAGCAATAACATCAATCAATGCTTTTATATCTGAATCTTGCTCAAAAGCAACATTGGTAATCATCATACCGATTTTTCGGTGATAAACAAAAACAGGCCTATTAATCCCAATAACCATGATCTCTTCCAAATCATCATCTTTAATCATGGGGTCCAGTTCACCATATCCTAACATTTCCTGAGATATTTGTGAAGCCAGTTTATCAATATTGCGTACCCCTTTAATTCTTAAGAATTCTTTGACTTCTTTGGTAAAGCTCTCTTCATCAACCCGGAATTCATCACCTTTAGAAACTGCAACTTCCACTAATTTTTCCCGGATTTCATTAAGCAGGGTCCTTTCCCTATCACTAAATTTAGGAACACTGACATTATAGTTGGGTATTAGTTCCTCTTCTATAATTTCCGTTTTAATATCCGGAGTCATTCTTTTAATAGTTTTGGAGGATCTGGATGTTTTATCCATGATATTATCAATATTAAAAGAATCTTCTTCCTCTTGCTCTTCAAAATCAGGCTCTAATTTTTCAGACTTTTCCCGAGTTTCCACATCAGAATCAGGTATATCACTTTCTTCTAAATCTTCATCAGAACCGAATTCCCCTAGAAGTTCCTTTAGTATATCTTTCCGTTTCTGTTTCATAAGCCTCAACTATTTAATATGAAAGAACCAATATTTAAGCATATGGAATTGGAATGCAAGTGCGGTAACGCATGCATAAAGAACTCGGAAGAAATTTTATTAGAAATAGAGGCTGCACATAGCCCCTGCTCTCTTTGTTCTCCCCTTAAATTAAAGAAGTTCAGTCCTTTAAAAGATCAACTTAATTTAGATTCAATTAACCTCCAGTGGGGGAGATGTGAATGTGGTAAAAGACATATAGATTCTGTAATGGCTCATATTCTAAAAATTATGATTAATGAAGAAATTCGAAATGATAAAAGCACTCTTAGAAACTCAGTTGTACCATTAATAACTCCTGCTTATCCTTTAAAAAATGAGCCCTATTTGAGAGATAATTCTTTAATTGTTTTAACTTCCAAAATGGATGAGAAATGTGCCGAAATTATTCAACAGGAAGTAAGTGAAGTTAAAGCAGTATTAAAAGGTGAAATAAAGAATACTGTTGGTATTAAAGATTTTTCATCTACTCCTCACGTTTATGAACTTTTGGCAGGGTGTGATCTTCGTTGCGATATCCTTAACACAGCCTTTGGCCCTATATGTATTCATAAAAATCAAAGCCAAATACATATTGAAGTTCCCCGCCACCGTTCCCCCAAAATAACCTCTCTTTCTTTATTTCTAAAAAATAATAATTTAAATTCAGATTTTAAAGTTTTAGATGCCACCTGTGGACCAGGGACACTGGGAATATTTTGTCTTAAGGCCGGGGCAGGTAAAGTAGTATTTAATGATCTATGGAAACCTGCCACCACTATGACCACTTTAAATCTGGAATCAAATGGATTTAAGGTTGATTTTTTTGATGAAAAGCTGGAAAAGTGTAAAGTGAGTAATGGTGAAAATTTTGAGGTTTATAATATGGATATAAGAAAAATAGATTCTTTTTTGGATGAAAAATTTGATTTATGTATTATAGACCCCTTCCCTGGTGTCGATTCGAAAGAATTTGTGGATGCCATTCGGAATTTAGCTAAAAATACTTTGATTATATAATTCCTGAATTTTTTTTTGATTAAAAATGGGATTAATGATAGATTCTCTGATTTTTCTAATTAAACATAATATAATAGATAACTATGGCCGGCACAATCAAAACACCCATCAGATGTGATTTACTTACCCCCAGATAATGAGGAAGTATGCCTAAAGCTGTAGAGGTCATAAGTGCTAAAATGATAAAAAAGATATTAGAATGTTCTAGAATAGAAAAAATCAAGAGTATAGTAACCATCAAAGTTATTGCCACCGTGGTTAGTTTATTATAGTTTATTCCCTGTAATGAATCACTTAACCAATCACCTATTTTTAAACATAAAATAAGTGCCACTGAAACTGAAGTGAGTGATGCAAATATAAAAAATAATAGATGACTTAAAGTAAAATCCTGAATTATTTGAGATACATAAACTGCAATTCCGCTTCTGGGATTTCCAATTAAAAAAATAGCTACTAATGAAAATAAAGTATCTGCAGTATTCAAACCACTGATAGATGTTAAAAATTTCTCTGCATTGTTTTCAGCACCCCCTCCACTTAATTCCTGGGCAATCATGGTTCCTTGAGCTGGTCCAAAGCCAGGTAAAAAGCCTAAAATAGTGCCTGATACCCCCCCGGAGATGATGCCTCTGAATAATGAAGAATTGAAATTTAATTTTGAAAATTTGTTCTGATGAGGTAAAAAAGAATTCTCATTCAAACTATAAATTAGAGTACTAACTCCAAAAAAACCGGTAAATAGGCACATTAAAGAAAGATTAGCAGAGATGGGAGTTTCCAACATTACCCAGCCTACTATTCCAGAAAACAGAAACAGAACTAGAGACCAGAAAAAACTATTCAGGTCTTTACTGAGTCTAATTAACATGTAAAATGATCCAAAAATTAGTAAAATCCAGATATAAGGTTTTATTAAATAATAAACAGGCGGTAAGATCATTATAAAAAGAGGTAACAATAAAATGGTTATCAATATAGCTCCAAATCCACCTAATGCAACCAGACGAATGGCTTCTCTTGCTCTTCCCTGTAAAACCATCCTATGTCCAGGTAAAACAGATAAAGCAGTGGATTCTTCAGGAACACCCAATAAAATAGAGGGAATGAATTCTAAAAGGGCGTGAGATATGGCCATTGAAGCCAAAAATACACCTAAAAACTCAGGAGAAAAATTATTTAAAAGAAAAACAGATGATGCGAAAATAATTGCACCAGCCGTATTAACATGAATACCGGGAATAAGGCCGGTGATCGCACCACAAAAAATTCCGGCAAAACATGCCAGGATGAGATCAAGAATAGTCTCACCCTTACATGAGTCGTCGAATATCTGTTACTTCAACATTGCCTACATCATTAATTTTAGATAGATTTTCTTCTACTACTTCGGTTCCACCCTCAGCATCTCCAACTACAACGATTACATTCAAAGCAACCAGGCCAAAGGCAATAGGTTCTTCTTCTATCTTGTGTAATTCAGCTGTTTCAGGCATAGAATCTTCAATATTCTTTTTTATATTTTCTAGATCTACTTCCGGGCTCTCGGGCATTAATTTAATGGTAGCAACTACGTCTCCCATGATTTAACCTCCAATTAAATTGAATTTTTAATCCTTATTTGCATGTTATACTGGATAAAATTATCCAGTTAGTATTAATATGCATAAGTTTAGTAATACTTGATTTATATTTAATACTATATAAATTTATAGTATGAAAAATCAGAATGCAAAAAATAGATTTACAGGATTTTAAATCCTTTATTATAATTTTTAAGATTAAGGGCCGGTGAATCCGCATTTACAATGATATATATGTGCAAATGTGCGGCATTTTTCACAGCGGTAGATCATTTCTTCGCAGGTTGGACATTCAAATTTAACATAAGGTTCTACCAGAGGTATTTCTTGTTTGCATGATGTACACTCTATTTTTTCCATTTAATCACCTCTAACAAGGGTATATTGCATATTTTTTCTACTAAATCTTCCTTCAATTATAGAGAGAGCTCTTTCAGGGTATTTTCCATTTACCACATAACAATTAGACCCGAAATTGATTAAAAGCTCACTCAAAGCAGTATCAACTGATGTTTCACCAAAAGATAGTAGTTTTTTAGCACTTATTTCATTAATAAATTCAGCATCTTTGAAAGATGGTTTTCGGGTATATATACCATCTACATCTGTTGCTATTAAAAGTTTTGCCTGTAAAATTTGAGAAATATAAAGTGAAATTGAATCAGAGGTAACATTCCAGGAATGTTCCAATGGATCCAGATAATGAATTAGTCTGGAAGGGAGGAATATGGGGGTTTTATTATTTTTTAGGATCATATTTACCTGATAAAGATTATCCACACATTGGGCCCCTGGTACCTTATCTGCTAAAAGATTCCCCATGATATCCATGCATAAAATTGCAGCTTCGTGGGTAGCATCATCTGAGAATTTTAATTCCTGATTATATTCTCTAATCATGTTGGCGAAATTGCCGCCACCACAAATTATCATTACATCCTTCCCCACCAGGGCCTGAACCAGTTTAATTGCATTTTCAGGAAAAAGACTTCCACCGACCTTTACCACCCATTCCATAAAATAATTCCCCCATCGAAAAAACCTTAGCTTAAAATAAAAAAAGACTTAATAATTCCTTGCTTAGTCACCAATCATCGAATTATATTTCATCATCATTTAAGTAACTTCAAGTCCCCGGTTATTTTATCGATTTTTTCATCATCATCCGGACCAATTCCCAAACAGGTAACTGTTGAACTTGGTATTTCAGTATGGCCTGCATCCTTAACCAGATAAATAACCGCGTCACTCTTTTTGGCTATTTCATAGATCTCGTAAAGGTCTTCCAGGCTTCCAATTTTCAGTACTACTTTTTTTTCGCCTTCTTTTTCCCAATTTCTTAATTTAGAAGATTCACTCTTTTTAAATGATCCTAATGATGCATGGCATGCCTGGGCAGCTATTTTACCACGGCTCATATTCAGATCGCTTCTCATGATTATGACTTGTTTCATTATTACACCTTTAAAAAATAGAAATTTTTCTATATCCTTATTTGAAGATTATGCCATATTAATTTTTTATGTGGATATCTATGAGGAGTATAACAAGTTGAATATAAATTTAAATTAATTCTCACTAACAACTGGATGTCACGGGTGACACCCATCAAATACCCACATTTAATGATGTCAGAAACCAGATATAGGTCACAATGATGCCTAAAAAAACGATAAATTTAAATAGTATAGAGTATCAGATTAAATTGAGGTGATATTATGGCTGAATTACCTATAGCACCAGTCGGAAGAATCATAAAAAACGCCGGTGCCATGAGAATAAGTGATGATGCAAGAGAAGCTTTGGCAAAAGCTTTAGAAGAAATGGGCGAAAACTTAGCTTTAGAAGCTGTTAAACTAGCAAAACACGCTGGTAGAAAGACTGTTAAAGCATCAGATATCGAATTAGCTGTTAAAAAAGTTTAAGCTAATTCTACCTATTTCTTTTTTCTATTTTCTATTTATCAGTCATTGAATATTGATTTTAAATGTTTTAATCGGATTAAAAATTAAGAATTAATCCTGAAATATTATGATTTTTTTTACATTTGGGTATAATTAACGCATGATTTCCTAATAAAATACCATTTTTTAAAGCATGGACAAATAATTAGCGGATTATAACATAAAATTAATTAGTAATGTAACCTCCTATTACTAATAATAATAAAATTATATTTTCATTAAAGTTTAGAATAATTTTCATTGTACGGGAATTAATTAAATATAATTATTAATATTAAATATACATTATCGAATATTATTTCCTGACTACCCTTATTTGATTTTACCGGTGATAAAGTGAGTAGAATTTCCATATTAGACCATGATAGATGTCAGCCCAAAAAATGTAACTATGTATGCATTGAATACTGTCCCGGAGTGCGGATGGAAGAGGATACTATTGTAATTGATGAAAAAACAAAAAAGCCAATTATATCTGAGGAATTGTGTTCCGGTTGTGGTATCTGTACTAAAAGATGCCCATTTAATGCAGTAGATATTATAAATCTACCAGAAGCTTTAGAAGATCCCATTCATCGCTATGGGCAAAATATGTTTCAACTATTTGGTTTGCCAACGATCAATCCAGGGTCAGTAGTGGGTATTTTGGGCCCCAATGGTATTGGAAAATCAACAATTATCCGCATATTATCCGGAGAGATAATACCTAATCTGGGTAATTATGAAGAAGAATCCTCCTGGGAGAATATTATCAATTATTTTAAAGGATCACAACTACAGAACTATTTTAATAAATTATCAAAAGGCCAGATAAAAGTGGTGCATAAACCCCAGATGGTGGACCTGTTACCTCGATATGTTAAAGGAGAGGTAAGAAATTTACTAGAACAGGTAGATGAAAGGGGAGCTCTGGAAAGTGTAGTTGAAACTCTGGATATAAACCCTGTAATGGATCGTGAATTATCCAAGTTAAGTGGTGGAGAACTGCAAAGAATAGCCATAGCCGCTGCTGTTTTAAAAGATGCTGATTTCTATTATTTTGACGAACCAACCTCCTGGCTGGATGTGAGACAGCGCCTGAATGCAGTTAAAGTTATAAGAGAATTGACAAATGAAGGAAAGTCAGTTATGGTCATAGAACACGATTTAGCAGCTCTTGATGCTATTTCAGATTATGTTCATGTTTTATATGGTCAGTCAGGAGGATATGGTGTTGTTTCTCACTTGAGAGGAGTCCGGGTGGGAATCAATGCATATATAAACGGATTCCTTAGAGAAGAAAATGTTAGATTTAGAAAGCGGGCCATTGAATTTGAAGTCCGACCGCCTACCCCGGAAGGAGAAGGACAGGTTATAGCAGATTACTCCTCTTTGAAAAAATCATTTGATGGATTTAAACTTGATGCAGAAGAAGGTGAAATTTATTATAATGAGATAGTTACTGCATTTGGGCCTAATGGTATTGGGAAAACTACCTTTGCTAAAATGCTGGCAGAAGTGATAAAACCTGACGAGGGAAAGATAAAAAAGAAAATCACCATCTCCTACAAACCACAGTATCTGGATTCAGAATTTGAAGGAAGTGTGGAAGAATTTTTATACACCCATGCCCCCACCTATGGAACCAATATTTTTAAAAGTGAAATAATGCGGCCATTTGCCATTGAAGAAATTTTAGAAAAAAAAGTAAAAGATTTGAGTGGAGGAGAATTACAGCGGCTATCAGTGGCCACTACTCTTTCTAAACCAGCGGAAGTGTATCTTTTTGATGAGCCCACTGCCTTTTTAGATGTTGAGCAACGTCTGGTAACTGCAAGAGCCATCAGAAAGATTATTGAAAACCGACATGCAGCCTCAATTATTGTTGATCACGACATAGTATTTATTGACTATATTTCAGATAGGGCGATGGTATTTTACGGGACTCCCGGCCAGGATGGACATGCCACTAAACCAACTGAACTTAGATCTTCCATGAATAGTTTCCTTAAAGATGTGGGTATAACCTTCCGTAGAGACAAAGAAACCAGAAGACCACGTGTTAACAAGTTAGATAGTTATCTGGACCGTAATCAAAAAGAAATAGGAGAATATTACTATTTAAAAGATGAATAATCTTTTAATCTGATATCTCTTAAATTCCGTTCTATTTAATTATAAATCTATTAAATTTTTAAAAAAAAGCAGTCTATAAAAAATTTAAAAAAGTGACTAAAGAAGTTTAAAATAAAAAATTCGGCCCTTTAATAATTAAAGGGGCCTTAATCTGTCACAGGCTTCTATAAACTTTTCAGCAAATATTTTTACCTGGTATTCTGGAACTGAAAAACTTATGCGGATATAGCGGTCCCCAAATAACTTACTGGTGTAGGCACCCTGGCGAATAAAAATTTTTTTATCAATTAAGTAGTCAGCCATTACTTGAGGGTCTATTCCTGTTTCTTTCAAATCTATGGCTATCATATTACCATCAGAAGGATAAACTGGTAAAAATGCGCCTTCAACTTGATCAACAGCTTTTTTTATAATATCCTGGTTTTTTCGAGTCTGATTTTTTATATCATCAATCCATTCCTGCTTGGATTTAAGAGCAGCTATTGCCCCTGCTTGAGAAATTACATTGGTCCCCAGGTCATTTATCAGTATACTCCGTACAGAGTTTAGTACATCGGGAGTGGCAATAATTCCTCCTATTCTAAGGCCGGCCATTCCAAATATTTTTGAAAAGCTATAAATAGTTATAGAGTGTTCTGGAGCGTATTTGGCCACAAGGTGATGTTCCCTGGAAAAGTCCCGATAGGTTATGTCGTGTAAGAGATATATGTCATTTTCCTGTGCTATTTTAGCAAATTCTTTTATCTCATCCTTAGTATAAGAGGACCCTAGTGGATTCAAAGGATCTATAAGAGAAATGAGTT
>CAMYKT010000011.1 GCA_947259185.1 uncultured Methanobacteriaceae archaeon | reverse complement strand
TACCACAATCTGGAAGTGGATATCCTGGATTCTTACTCCCTGAATATATCGGTACATTCGCCCTTATCAGATATCAACATCGCTTCTCCCAACCAATCCATTCAAAGATCATCTATTGAGCAGGTAAAAAAATCGGTGGAATGGGCCTATGCTATGGAGGCAGAAGTGGTGGTGGTTCATCCCGGACAGGTGCCTTTTTTAGCACGGGTTTTCCAGGATAAGATACTAAAAAATAATTACCATGCATTAGAAGAATGTGCCGCCTATGCCCATGATAGGGGTATCCAGATTTGTGTGGAGAACATGCCCCGGATGGAAGGATATCTATTTAAAGATCTGGATGAATTAGATAATCTGGTGAATAATCTGGGAGTTTTAATGACCCTGGATGTGGGACATGCCCATACCATGGGTTTTTCCACCGATAGTATGCTTGACTTTGATTCATTAGGCCATTTACACCTTTCAGATAATGATGGGTCCTTTGATAATCACCAGGCCCTGGGTCAGGGCAACATAGACTTTGATAACCTTCTAAATAAATTGCATAAAATCAATTACCAGGGTATTTTGACTATAGAAGTTAAAAATAAAGCAGAGATTGAAGAAAGCCTGGATTATCTAAAGCCCCGGTTAAAGAAGTTATGATTACAGATGTAAATATTAGTAATCAGTATATAAGATAAGTAATAATAGATGAAAAATATAATAGGTTTAGTTTAAAATAGGGAAAGGGGTTTAAAGATGAAAGTGGCGATAATAGGTGGAACAGGAGATCAGGGTTTTGGATTAGCATTAAGATTTGCTAAAGCTGGTGAAAAGGTGCTTTTAGGTTCAAGAGATATTAAAAAAGCTGAAAACACCGTTAATATTATCCATAACATGCTAAAAGGAGAAGAACTGGAATGTATACAGGGGATGACCAATCAACAAGCCGCTCAAAAGGGAGATCTTTTAATACTCACCGTACCTCTCCAGGCACAAAAAGTGACCCTTCAGAGTATTAAAGATCATCTGGAAGGTAAAATTTTAGTGGATGCTACTGTACCTCTGGAAACTTGTTTAGGGGGATCTTCCACCAGGTATGTTGATTTATGGGAAGGTTCAGCTGCAGAAAGAACTGCTGAATTTTTAAAAGAAAAAGAAACCAGTATTGTATCTGCTTTTAATAATATCAGCTCCTCCAGCCTTACCAATATTAAAGAAGATGTAAAATGTGACTGTCTGATATCTGGTGATGATGCTGAATCAAAACAGAAGGTTATGGAACTTGCTGAGAAAATACCGGGTGTAAGGGCCATAGATTGCGGCCCCTTAGAAAATGCACGTATTGTAGAAAAAATAACCCCTCTTCTTATTGCCCTGAATATAAAAAATAAAACCCGTTTAGCCGGATTAAGGATTACTGGTTTATAATATAAGAAACTCAATTCTTATTTTTAGAAAAAAACTTATTTTAAATCCTTAAATTTTAATTATTATTTATTATACGGTCCAAATAACCAGGATAAGTGAATAACATGGAAATTATTAAAAAAACCACCCAAGAGATAACCAGACATGCTCTGGAAGTAATAGAAAAAATTAGCCCGGAACAGGTTTCACTGATGATTGAGACCATAATTGATGCAGATTCAGTATTCATTGTAGGGAGTGGACGATCAGAACTGGTGGGTAAGGCCTTTGCCATGCGTCTGATGCACCTGGGCTTTACGGTACATGTGGTAGGAGATGTTACCACTCCAGCCATAAAAAAAGGAGACTGCCTTATTGCAATTTCCGGGTCTGGTGAAACAAAAACAGTGACTTTAGCTGCAAAAACTACCCGTGATGTGAGGGCCAAAGTAATTGCCATAACCGGTAGTATGGAGTCAACCCTGAGCCAGTACCTGGATGTGATTATTCATCTGGAAAGTAAAACCAAAGAACCATGGAGGGACTATAATTCCAATTCTTTAAAAGGTAATTACGATGACCTGACACCTATGGGAACCATGTTTGAGGATAGCACCCATTTATTCCTGGATGGTCTTATAGCTGAATTTATGGCATTAATGGGTAAAAAGGAACAGAATCTGAAATTAAGACACGCTATTATTGAATGAAATTTCCAGAAACTAAAATAGCCCCCCTAGAAGGAGAATTTAAATGCGTTCAGAGTTATCAAATGATCTGGTTACAGTAATAAGTCCTAAATCAGAAAAATTAAATCAAAAAAGCCATTACGGGCGTATGGAAAACGAACAATTAGAATTATCCCTGATTGAAGCTCTCTATCTTCTGGATAAAGAGAAAATTTCCATATTTTCTAATGATAAAGAATTATCCCGGGAAGACATGACCAATATTATCAAGGATAAGGATTTATACAGCAAATATCTGGTATTTAGAGACCTGAGAAACAGAGGATATATAGTCAAAACCGGTTTTAAGTATGGATCAGAATTCAGGCTTTATGAAAGGGGAAAATCCCCTGGTGAAGGTCACTCCGATTATCTGGTTAATGTTATATCTGAAAATTATGATTTAAATGTTCTGGATTTTTCCAGTTATGTACGGGTAGCTCATGGTGTTAATAAAAAACTATTGATGGCCGTGGTAGATGAGGAAGGAGACATCACCTATTATAATGTGGAATGGATCCGGCCCTAATGGGGATAATTCCATTTTTTTACTAAGGATATACTCCTAACAAATTTTGGTAATTATAACAAATGATATTAATGATAAATAAAATTTAAGGTGATTATCTTGATTAACCCCTGGAGTTCAGCCAGTTTAGATTATGAAAAACTCACCCAGCAGTTTGGTATTAAACCCTTCAAGGACCTGCTGGGTGAATTAGAAAACCCACATCTTTTGATGAGTCGAGGGATAATTTTTGGCCAGCGAGATTACGGACGCATAATTAAATCTCTTAGAGAAAAAAAAGACTTTGCAGTTGTCAGTGGAATGATGCCCAGTGGTAAAATGCATATCGGGCATAAAATGATTGTGGATCAGTTAATCTGGTATCAGAAAAATGGTGCGGATATCTACATCCCTATTGCAGATATGGAGTCTTATTCGGCACGGGGCATAGACTTTGAAAACTCCAGAAAATTAGCCATAACCGAATATATTACCAATTACCTGGCCCTGGGTCTGGACTTTAAAGCCTCCAATGTCAGAGTTTACCTCCAATCAAAAAACCGTACTGTGCAGGATCTGGCTTATGAGCTGGCAAAAAAAGTTAATTTTAATGAAATGAAGGCTATTTATGGGTTTAATGGTTCCACCAATATGGCCCACCTCTATGTACCCTTAATCCAGGTGGCGGACATACTACACCCTCAGCTGGAGGAATTTGGAGGGCCTAAAGCCACAGTGGTTCCGGTGGGACCAGACCAGGATCCTCATATCCGCTTAACCCGGGACATAGCTGATCGATTTAAATCCATTTATAATTTTGTGGCCCCCTCATCCACCTACCACCGCTTTATAACCGGTCTTACCGGAGGTAAAATGTCCAGTAGTCAGCCTAAAACAGCCCTATTTCTTTCAGACTCCCCAGAGGATGCGGAAAAAAAAGTCATGGCCGGGAAAACTGGAGGTAGAGAGAGTCTAAAAGTACAAAAAGAACAGGGTGGTCAGCCAGAAGAATGTGTAATCTATGAAATGTTACTTTACCATCTAGTGGAAAATGATGAAAAATTAAAGGAAATCCATGATAACTGTAAAAATGGTACTATGATGTGCGGGGAATGTAAAAGCATGACCCGGGATCTGGTAAGGGTATTTTTTGAGAAATTCTCTAAAAAGCGAGAAAAGGCCGCAAAGATAGCAGAAAAGGTACTGGTAGAATACTAAAATGATTAATTAATTATAATCTAGGGCTACCGGTGGAACTTAATATAAAATAATTTATTAATAACCTGGATTAAACTATTATAATAATTTAGATGTATAAAACCTGATTCAAAACATTTCATTGAGAGAATAATATGATTAATAAAGAAAAATATGAAAGTACTCTTCATGCCCTGTACCGTAGAAATGAAAAATTCTTAGGACTTTCTGCTCTAATATTTTTTGGATCAATGTTTATGGGTTATTTCCTTTCTGGATTATTTAGCTTCTTTCTGGAAGGTCTTTTAAGGGATTTTGAAAGAAATATAGCCCAGGGAAAAATACAATTAAATACCCTGTCCCTTTTTACCCACAACCTCCGCATAATATTATTCCTGTATGGAGGGGGTATACTGCTGGGATCCTTTACCATAATATTCCTGTTTATAAATGGTTCATTTATTGGTTATTTTGCCAGCAGGGTTCCTCTGGGAGATCTGGCCATATTAACGGTGCCCCATGGAATCTTTGAAGTTTTAAGTATAGTGATTGCTGGAGCAGGTGGTTTCCGCCTGGCCAGTTTTGTATACAAATATTTCAATGACCTGATATCAGAAAGCTGGTATGGTTCCCTTTTGGGAAAAATGACCCACATCTTCCATATGAATTCGCCGGAATTAGAAGAATCACTGATGCTTTTAGGCATATCCATTGTTTTATTGTTCATAGCTGCCTTTATAGAGGCAAATATAACTCTACCTGTGGCCCAGTACGTAATGGCTAATATCTGATTGAATATAAGGTTACTAAGGCCCATCTATAAAAAAGAGTTATTAAAACCTTTTTTTATTTTAGTAAAGTAAGTACCAGTAATTAGGTCACCTCAGTATTAAATGGATTTAGAATTATAATTAAGTGGAAATAAACAATTTTATTAAAGTTACCTTAAGAAATTAATGGTGAAATGATGATTAAATGCATATCCTGTGGTCAAGAATATAGTTTAAATGAAATAATTTATACCTGTAAAGAATGTGGTTCTATACTGGAAGTTATAATGAATCCAGATGTATCCCGAGATGTTTTTGCATGTAGGAAAAAAACCATGTGGAAATACAAGGAATTCATGCCGGTGGATGAATCCAAAATTGTCAGTCTAGAGGAAGGTGGTACTCCTTTTATACAGTGCCATAAACTGGGATCTGATCTGGGAATAGATCTCTATGTTAAAGTTGAAGGTTCAAATCCCACTGGAAGTTTTAAAGACCGGGGTATGAGTGTAGGAATAACCAAGGCCATGGAACTGGGGGTGGATACCGTCGGATGTGCCTCTACAGGTAATACTTCTGCTTCACTGGCTGCCTATGCCGCCCGGGCTGGATTAAAGTGCGTGGTATTACTCCCCTCAGGTAAAGTAGCTTTAGGAAAATTGGCCCAGGCCATGTTCCATGGAGCTCAGGTACTTTCAGTTGAAGGAAATTTTGATGAAGCATTAGAAGCGGTGACGGCCCTGGCCCTGGAAGGGGAACTATACTTACTTAATTCCATTAACCCTTTCCGTTTAGAAGGTCAAAAATCAATTGGTTTTGAAATCGTGGATGATCTGGGATGGAAATCACCGGATAGAATCATTTTACCTGTGGGTAATGCCGGAAATATTTCTGCTATCTGGAAAGGGATTAATGAATTTTACCAGGCTGATTTTATCAACAATCGGCCTATGATGACTGGTATTCAGGCCGAAGGGGCCAGCCCTATTGTCAATGCAGTTCGAAAAAATAGAATGGAAATTGAAGCAGTTAAAAATCCAGAAACAATAGCCACCGCAATACGTATTGGTGCTCCGGTGAGTTCTCTAAAAGCATTAAGGGCTATTTATGAATCGGATGGTTGTGCTGATACCGTTAGTGATGAAGAGATACTCAGTGCCCAGAAAATGCTGGCCCGAACTGAAGGAATTGGTGTGGAACCCGCCTCTGCAGCATCTATAGCTGGTCTTATTAAGCTGGTTAATCAGGGTGTGGTAGATAAGGGAGAACAGGTGGTATGTATTGTAACTGGACACGTATTAAAAGATCCTGATACTGCTATTAATGCCTGCAGTGAACCATTAAAAGTAAAAGCTGATATTAACGAGTTGAGAAAGGTTATTAAAACTAGATAGCCTTTTAATTTTTATTTTCTTTTAGAGCTTATTCTGACTATTTTTATCTTATCTTTTTTTCCAGACTCTTCCATCAACATATATTTGCACATAACATCAACCATAACCATATGGATTATAGATTCATGAGCAAATACCATATTTTTTAGCCCATAATCCCACTAATAAACGATATATTTATATAAGAGTTTTAATACACATTATATTAATTAATATGAGGTGATTAATTATGGAATTACCTATTGCTCCAATCGGAAGAATAATAAAAAATGCAGGTGCAGAAAGAGTGAGCGATGACGCTCGGGAAGAACTGGCTAAGGCTTTAGAAGAAAAAGGGGAAGTACTAGCTTCAGAAGCTGTTAAACTAGCCAAACACGCTGGAAGAAAAACTGTCAAAGCTTCTGACATAGAATTAGCAGTTAAAAGACTCTAAGAAACATTAAAACTGCATTTTATTTTATTTTCTATTTTTAAATTTTATATTTTTTAATAAAACCTGATTTTAAGAGGTTTATTATTTTCTTATACTAAACATATTAATTATTCACATTAAATATCTCTAAAAATATTAAAATTAGATCCCATAGTTACATCTATACCTGGACTTTAAATCTTTCTCTACATGTCATATGATTATTAATTATAAATTAAAAGATTATGATGAATCAATCTATATTAGAATAGGGTTTTAACCGGTTAATCATTTCCATTCCTGAGGGAATATCCGGGAATGATAGAAAAACTTTATAAAGGATAAGACCCTATGCATAATATGTCTAATTACCAAAATTGACTAATTTTGGATTTTTATATTTAGTTATGGACTATCCTTTTAAAAGAATTATGTTTAGTATAAAATTTTTTTAAAATCCATAATTTTGCTGTATAAATCAGCATTAAATTAGACCTTAAAAATTGCAAATCACTGGTTTGTGTATCATAGCCTTTGGCTGTGATTATTTGCCGATGGATGGTAAAATTCCAGATGAAAAAGGAGGTAAATAAAATGGCAAAATCAATTTATGTAAAATTCGACGTACCCCAAGAAATAGCTGATAAAGCTGCAGAAGAATTAGAAATAGCAAGAGACACTGGTAAAGTGGCTAAAGGAACCAATGAGGTTACCAAAGCCATAGAAAGAGGAAATGCACAGCTGGTATTAATAGCAGAAGATGTTGAACCAGCAGAAATAGTAGCTCATATACCGGTTCTGGCTGAGGAAAAAGAAATCCCTTATGCATACTTATCTACCAAAGATGAAGTTGGTGGAGCAGCAGGCTTAAATGTCGGTACCGCTTCTGCATGTATAGTAGATGCTGGAGAAGCTGAAGATCTGATTAAAGAAGTTGTGGAAAAAGTCGAAGAACTTAAAAAATAATAGAAATTCAATCTATTTTTTACAAAAGGCGTGATGCCTTTTAATTTAATTTAACAGGTGATTATATGGAAGAAGGAACTCCAGCAGAAGTTATTGAGGTCCTCAAAAGAACTGGAATGACTGGGGAAGTCATGCAGATTAAATGCAGGATTCTGGATGGAAGAGACAAAGGCCGGATATTAACCCGGAATGTCATGGGCCCTATTAAAGAAGGGGACGTTTTGATGTTACTGGATACTATCCGTGAAGCCAAGGAGATCCGTACTCCTTAATCTAATAAGGAGAGGTGCTGAACATGAGAGAATGTTCATTCTGTAAGGAAGAAATAGGAGAAGGGACCGGTACCATGTATGTCAAAAGAGATGGTGCGGTATACTTTTTCTGTAGTAGTAAATGCGAAAAGAATATGATTAAACTAGGAAGGGTTCCTAGAAAAGTTAAATGGGTTAAAGAATGATGGAAAAAAGCTTCATAATGATGAAACCCGACACAGTCCAGAGAAGACTTATGGGGAAAGTTCTAACCCGGTTCGAAGAAAAAGGACTACAGATTGTAGCTGTTAAGATGATGCATATCACCCCCGGGCTGGCCCAGGAGCATTACGGCGAACACTGTGAAAGACCATTCTTTAATGACCTGGTGGAATATATAACCTCTTCCGCAGTTTTAGCTATGGTAATCCAGGGCGACGACTGTATCAGTCTGATTAGAAAAATGGTAGGTGCTACCAATCCTAAAGAAGCTGATTTAGGAACTATAAGAGGAGATTTTGCTCTGGATACAGGTAGGAATATTATCCATGCTTCAGATTCACCCCAATCTGCTGAAAGGGAAATTGCATTATTTTTCCAGGACGCGGAAATCTGTGATTACAGCATGCCTGATGAAGACCTGATTTACGAGAAATAACTTCCCCCTATTTTTATATTCTTTAATATTTAATCCACCCTGTGGTATAAACATTAAAAACCTTGATAATTCTTTAAATAATATAACCCCATGATTGGAGACTACGATGAAGATCAGATCACCTATAGTATCGGTGCTGGGTCATGTGGACCACGGCAAAACTTCCTTACTTGATTTTATTAGAGGTAGTGCTATTGCCTCTAAAGAAGCAGGAGGAATAACCCAGCATATCGGGGCAACAGAAATTCCTATGGAAGTCATTGAAAACATCTGCGGGGATTTTTTAAATAAAGTCACCATCAAAGATACCCTTCCAGGACTATTTTTTATTGACACTCCCGGCCATGAAGCATTCACCACTTTACGTAAGCGAGGTGGTGCTCTGGCAGATCTAGCTATTTTGATTGTGGATATAAATGAAGGATTCAAGCCTCAGACTTATGAGGCTTTAAATATCCTTAAAATGTATAAAACTCCTTTTATTGTTGCTGCTAACAAGATAGACAGATTATATGGTTGGAAAATTAATGAAAGATCATCTTTTATGGAAACTTTTTCTAAACAGCCAGCCAATATTCAACAAAATCTGGAAACCCAGATTTATGAACTGGGGGGTATTTTACATCAGGAAGGATTTGAATCAGAACGTTTTGATAGAGTTACTGATTTTGCCTCCCAGATTGCCATCATACCTATAAGTGCCCAGACCGGAGAAGGAATAGCCGAACTATTAACCATGTTAATGGGGTTGGCCCAGCAATACCTGCAACAACAGCTGCAAATTGAAACCCACGCCCCGGCTAAGGGCACTATACTGGAAGTAAAAGAAGAAGTGGGACTGGGGCTTACCATTGATGCGGTTATTTACGATGGAATTATTAAGAAGAATGATCAGATAGCCTTAATGACCTCTGAAGATGTTATTACCACCAGGATAAGATCTCTTTTAAAGCCCCGACCTTTGGAAGAGATTAGAGAATCTAAAAAAAGATTCCAGAAAGTGGATGAAGTGGTGGCAGCTGCCGGTATTAAAATCGTAGCCCCTAATATTGATAACGTAGTTTCAGGTTCCCCCTTAAGAGTGGGAAGAGGGAACATGGAATCTATAAAAGATGAAATGTTAAGGGAAATTGAAGATATAAAAATTGATACCGAAGATGTGGGGATAATGGTGAAAGCGGATACTCTGGGGTCCTTAGAAGCACTGGTTAACCTGCTAAAGGATATTGATATACCTATACGGACTGCTGATATTGGAGATGTATCCCGTAGAGATGTAATAGATGCTACCATTGTTCGTCAGGAAGACCCTGCTAACGGGGTTATTATTGCTTTTAATGTTAAGATACTTCCATCTGCCCAGGAGGAACTTAAAGACTCCCAGGTAAAATTGTTCTCCGGGAAGGTAATCTATCAGATTACTGAAGACTACGAGCAATGGCTCAAGGATACCGAGGATCAAAAGAAAAAGGAATGGATGGATGCCATTATTAAACCTGCTAAAATCAGAATAATACCTAAGCTGATTTTCAGGCAAAGTAAACCTGCCATTGCAGGGATCGAAGTCTTAAGCGGCACTGTAAAACAGGGTTATTCTCTTTTAAGGGAAGACGGTAGTAAAGTTGGCACTGTGGAGAGTATGCAGGACAAGGGAGATAATAAAAAATCAATCACCCGTGGACAGAAGGTGGCCATGGCCATTAAAGATGCTATTTATGGTAAAAACTTTGAAGAAGGAGATGTCTTATATGTGGACATCCCGGAAAAGCACTACTTTATACTGGAAAGAGAACTAAAAGAAAAGCTGAGTGAAGACGAGTTTGAAACCCTGGGTGAAACCGTGGATATTAAAAGAAACAATGAGCCGGACTGGGGAATGCAAACGGCTTATTAATAGAATAGAATAAATATAGATTATAGGAAAAGCCTTTTAAACGGCTCCTTAATAGAATAAAATTAAATATATCATAATTACAAAGAAGAAATGAAGGAGGAAATACTGTGGCATTCAAAGTAGTTGTTTCAGAAAAAGAAAAAAGTTTACAAATGGAATTAGACGCTGCTAAATCTAAAAAATTAGTGGGTTTAACCATTGGTGAAGAATTTGATGGTTCTTTAATTGGATTAAAGGGTTATAAATTAAAAATAACTGGTGGAAGCGATAAAAACGGTTTCCCTATGAGGAAAGATATAAGCGGACCTCGTAGAATTAAAAGTTTATTAGCGGGAGGTATTGGTTTTAATCCCACCCGTGATGGACTAAGAAGAAGGAAAACAGTTAGAGGAAACACTGTATCTGATGATACCGTTCAGATTAATACCATAGTAACTCAATCTGGCGAAAAGTCCCTGGATGAAATCAGTAATCCTTCTGAAGAATAATCCATCCAAAATTAAAATATCTCTTAGAACCATATATTAATTATAATAAAATTATAGGTGTAATCTGTGAAAATTCAGTCGGAAATTAACATAGGGCTAGTGGGTCACGTAGACCATGGTAAAACCACGCTTACCAAGGCATTATCAGGTATATGGACCGATACCCACAGTGAAGAAACTAAAAGAGGTATCTCTATCCGGTTGGGATATGCAGATATAACCTTCCGTAAATGTGCCGAGTGTGCCCCACCCCAGTGCTTCACCACTGCACTGGTTTGTGAGGAGTGTGGAAAGGATACAGAAATTTTAAGAAAGGTATCTTTTGTAGATGCTCCTGGGCACGAAACCCTTATGGCTACTATGCTTTCTGGAGCAGCCATAATGGATGGAGCTGTTCTGGTTATAGCTGCTAATGAACCATGTCCTCAACCTCAAACCAAGGAACACCTCATGGCCCTGGATGTTATTGGAGTCAAGGAAGTAATTGTAGTCCAGAATAAAATAGATATCGTATCTAAAGAAAGGGCCCTGGAAAGTTACCAGGAAATTAAGGATTTCGTTAGGGGTACCTGCGCAGAAGACGCACCTATAATTCCTGTATCTGCTCAACAAGGAGCTAATGTTGATATTCTTATTGAATTGATTGAGAATAAAATTAAAACCCCCAAGAGGAAAATCAATAAACCCCCACTGATGTATGTGGCCCGTTCCTTTGATATCAACAAGCCCGGATCTGGACCAGAAGACATTGTAGGAGGAGTTATTGGAGGGACCCTGGTTCAGGGTAAACTGAAAGTAGGGGATGAATTAGAAATAAAACCAGGGGTGCAAATCAAAAAAGATGGTAAAGCCACCTGGATTAGTTTACACTCCCAGATAACCGGTTTAATAGCTGGTGGAGAGACCGTGGAGGAAGTGGGTCCCGGAGGACTGGTAGGTGTAGGTACTAATCTGGATCCAGCTTTAACCAAAGCCGATTCGCTTTCAGGATCTGTAGCTGGTGAACCAGGTACCTTACCTCCCGTAATGCACAAGCTGGATATGGAAGTCAATTTACTGGAAAGAGTAGTGGGTACTAAAGAGGAAAGAGAAGTAGAGCCCATAAAAGCAAAGGAACCTCTGATGATTAATGCCGGTACCACCACCACCATTGGAGTGGTTACCACTGCTGGTAATCAGGCCAGTGTGACTCTTAAATTACCAGTTTGTGCTGAAACCGGTCAGAGGGTTGCTTTATCCCGTAGGGTAGGTGCCAGATGGAGGTTAATTGGATATGGTATCATCAAATAAAGAGGCGGTTTTAGATACAAATTTTTAATGCTGCCTTTCCAGTTCAAGGTGGATATCATAGAGGAACTGGAGAAAATCTTACCCTCATACCAGTTAACTGTGCCTTCTTTTGTTATTAGAGAACTGGAAGGTATAAAAAAAACAGCAAAGGGTAAGGATAAACTGGCGGCATCAATTGCCCTGAAGATGGTATCTTCCCCTAAGGTAAAAATCACCGAATATCCTCTTAAAAGAGGTGAAAAGGTGGATGATGCACTTCTTCGAATATCCCAAGTTTTATGTACCAATGATCGGGAACTAAAAAAAAGGGCCCGTTCTAAGGGAATAACCGTGGTTTACTTACGTCAAAAACGATACATGGCTGTGGAAGGCCATAGTAGTTAATGGTTAAAAATTTTAAACATTATTTATCAAAATTAAAATCATTTAAATTAATTCCAAGTTTATCAGGAGGAATGTAATGAATCTCTGGAAAGATATTGCCCCTGGGCCTTCAGTACCTGAAGTGGTATATGCAGTTATTGAAATACCAAAAGGATCAAGAAACAAGTACGAGTATGATAAAGATATGGAAGCCTTTGCACTGGATCGGGTGCTGTATTCACCATTTGTATACCCTGCTGAATACGGAATCATCCCCCAGACCATTTACGATGATGGAGACCCTATGGATATACTGGTACTGATGGAGCAACCAACTTTCCCGGGATGCGTTATTGAAAGTAGGCCCATCGGGGTAATGCGCATGATTGATGGTGAAGACCAGGACGATAAAATACTGGCAGTTCCAGTTCAGGATCCTCGTTATGAAGAGGTAAAAGACATTAGCGATGTTGCACCCCACCTGCTTAAAGAAATTGAACATTTCTTCAAAGAGTACAAACACCTGGAAGGTAAAAGCACCCAGATTTTAGGATGGGAAAATGCAGAAAATGCATTTAAAGCTATTGAACACTCCATTGATTTATACCAGAAATAGCAACTAAGATTTGATATACTATCTACAAAAAATACAACTAATAGTTAATATACTATCATTTTTATAGTAATAAATGATACTTAAATTAATATTTTAAGATTTATGGATAATTAAAAAAGGTTAATTGAGGGATTTATTTGTATTACCTATCTAAAATAGAAGACACCGTGCGGATTCCGCCACACCGTTTTGATGAACCTTTAGAAGAGGTGGCCATTGAAACCTTAAATGAATCCTATGTAGGAAAAATTGATAAAAAATTAGGTTTAATGGTATCTGTTAAAGATATAGAGGACCTGGGTACCGGTAGAGTCATCATGGGAGACGGGGCCGCCTATCACGATCTGAAATTCAATGCTATATTTTTCAAACCAGAGCTCCATGAAATCATTGAAGGAGAGGTAATTGAAATAGCAGAATTTGGTGCATTTGTCAGAATGGGGCCTATGGATGGTCTTGTTCACGTATCTCAGGTTACTGATGATTATATAAATTACGACGCTAAAAGAGGAGCTTTACTTGGTAAGGAATCTAAAAAGAGTCTGGAAGAAGGTAACAAAGTACGGGCCCGAATAGTGGCCCTTAGTCTGAAGGGTAAATCTTCTAAAGAAACTAAAATAGGTCTTACCATGAGACAACCTGGTCTTGGAAAAGACGAATGGATTGAAAACGAGAAAAGGAAGAAGAAAAAATGACCATAAAAGCATGTACTAAGTGCAACAGAATAACTAATGATGAACGTTGCCCGGTATGCGATTTACCCTCTTCCACTAACTGGAGTGGGCTTTTAATAATCATCGACCCTGATAAGTCGGATATTGCCTCGGAGTTGAATATTAATATACCGGGAGAATATGCATTGAGGGTTAGATAGTGTTAAAACTTCAAAAAGAATTGAGATCAGAACTAAAAAAACCATTAGGAGATCTCTATCCATCATTTAAAGAAGCACTGGATTTATTATCCCCTGAAGATTTTATAATTTCTGTAGGGGATGTCACTACAAAAAATCTCATTGAATCTGGAATCTGTCCTCGATTGGCCATTATAGACAATCGGATACAGAGAAAAGATTCCAATCAAGAAATTAATTACTCTGCCACCATTTTAAAAGCCAAAAACCCCCCGGGAACTATAACCAAAGCTCTATGGGAAACCATAGAAAAAGCTCTGAACTCTTCGCAGGAGTTTTCTGAAAACTTTTTGATTATAGTAAGTGGTGAAGAAGATCTTGCTGTTCTTCCCTGCATCCTTTTATCCCCTGAAGATTCTATAATCTTATATGGGCAGCCTAATGAGGGTCTGGTAATGGTGAAAAGTCAAAAGGTAAAGAAAAAAGTTGAAGAATTAATCAATAGATTTGAGGAGGAATAATATGGAACTCAATATAATAGAAAAAACTGAAAATCCAGTTCTTAACAGAACTGAAATAGATTTTGAATGCTTATACCATGGAGAAGCTACCCCTAAACTTTTAGATGTTAAAAGTAAATTAGTAGCTTTACTTGATGCTGATAAAGAATTACTGGTAGTGGACAATGTTCAGCCATTCTTTGGAGAAGGCCGGGCCAAATGCTATGCTAAAATTTACGATTCTAAAGAAAGTCTAAATGATATAGAAACTACACACATCCTGGAAAAGAATAAAGAAGCTTCTGCTAAAAAAGAAGACCAGGAGGAATAATAATGAAAAAATGTGAACTTTACGAAGTGGATGGAGACAAACTCAAGCGTAAAAATCCTTTCTGTGTTAGGTGCTCCAGCGGAGTATTCATGGCTGATCACGGGGACCGATACTCCTGTGGAAAGTGTGGTTACACCGAATGGAAAACCAAGGATTAAAACTTGGTTTAATTAATTTATTTTATTTTAACTATTTAATTTTAAAACTTTTTTTTAAGGGTGAATATCTGTGAATTTGCGATCCGGAAGATTGGGTAAAAAGATGAGTGCTAAGACGGCTGAATTTACTTCTTCGTTGGAATTTGATAGATACATATTTCAGGCCGATATTGAATGTAACCTGGCCCACACCACCATGCTATCCCGTCAAAAAATAATAGATCCTCTAGTTGCAGATAAAATAATCAAATCCCTTGAAAAATTAAAGAAAGAGGGTATTGGGGCACTTAATCTAGATCACTCTGTAGAAGACATTCATATGGCGGTGGAAAACTACGTTACCGGTGAGGTGGGTGAAGAAGCAGGTTTTATGCATACTGCTAAATCCCGTAATGACCAGGTAGCCACTGATTTAAGGATAGTTTTAAAGGAGAAACTGGATGAAATCCAGGTTTTTATACTGGAATTTATAGAGGGTATTCTGGAACTGGCCGCCGAGCACCAGGAAACAGTGATGATTGGTTATACTCATCTGCAGCATGCCCAACCCACCACCTTTGCCCACCACTTACTGGCCTATGCCCACTCCCTTAAAAGAGATTATGAAAGATTAAAGGATGCTTATAAACGGGTGAATCTAAATCCATTAGGCTCAGCAGCTATGACCACCACCAGTTTTCCTATAGACCGGGATATTACCACGGATTTGCTGGGCTTTAGTGCTTATATGGAAAATTCCATGGATGCAGTTAGTTCCCGGGACTTCATTGCCGAAACAGTATTCAGCCTATCTCTCCTGGTTACCACTTTAAGTAAGATTTGTGAGGAAATGGTGCTCTGGAGTACCTATGAATTCGGGATAATTGAAATTGCAGATGAGTTCTCATCTACTTCTTCTATCATGCCCCAGAAAAAAAATCCTGATGTGGCAGAAATAGCCCGGGGAAAAAGTGGGATTTTATATGGTGAACTGGTAACCATACTCACCATCTTAAAGGCCCTGCCCTATACTTATAACCGTGACTTGCAGGAAATAACTCCCCATTTATGGAACGGAGTTAAGCATTCTCAGGAAATACTGGACATGGTAGCTAATATGCTGTTAAGTGTTGAAGTAAATAAAGAGCGTTGCCTGGAACTTGCCGGGGCTAATTTTGCCACAGCCACTGATCTGGCGGATATAATGGTCCGGGAAAAAAAGATGCCCTTTAGAACCGCCCATAAAATTGTAGGTAGAATGGTAACTGAGGCCATAAATCAACAATTAAAACCAGACCAGATCAGCGGAGAATTTCTGGATAAAATATCAGCAGATATTACCGGTGATAAATTGAATCTGGATGAAGACCTTATAAAAAAAGCCCTGAATCCTCTAGAAAATGTGAAGATGAGAACTGTGCCAGGTGGTCCCTCTCCAGTGATGGTGCAAAAGTCCATGGACAATCTTAAGGAATACATCAACAAAGAAAGGGCAAAATAATTTAATAATTTCTTTCTATTTAGTTCAAATAAATTCCCCTGGTTTTAAGTAATTCATTACTTCTTTTTTAGTAAATCATGGTGCTTTTTAATTTCATCTGCCATCTTCTCATCATCAATAACCACCGGACCCACATATCCACAGTTAAAACACTCCCAAAGAGACCAGTTTTGAGGTATGGTCCATTTAATATTGCTGGAGCCGCATTCCGGGCAGAATTTTTTCTTAAAATCACTCATAATTTATATATAGTAATTAATCCCATAATAATATATATGGATACGAAAACTGACCCTAAAATGATGGGACTTCTGGCGGTATTAATTGGTATATTAATGTTAATTTACCCCTTCCTGGTGGGTTATCTGGTGGGAATATTCCTGGTTATATATGGTTTACTTAAAGTGTTTACATGAGCTCCATATAAGTTCCAGTGCTTCACCAGGCTCTAAAGCTCCTGAACGGGTTTCTCTTAACACTCTCTGGATGGAATAACGACTCATGTGCGGAAATTTTTTCTCAACTTCCCCTAAAAGAGGACAGCCAAAACCAGCAACTTTTTTAACACCAAAGTGGTAACTGACTCCTTTTAATTCCTGTTTGGATACACCCAGTAAGGCGGGTAAATTTATTCTAATTATACCCTCAGAAGATAGTATAGACTGGCATCCGGTGGATAATAAGTCACCAAAAATAACTATTTTTATATTATTTTTTCGAGCATAATCAAATATTTTTTCATGTATTGACTTGGAACACTGCCCACAGGGATGGAAACGTCCCTGTAAACTATCTTTTATTATATCGGTAAAATCAGCCGGAACATATAACTGGGGTACTTTAAGTAAGTGGCACAGGGACTCTATATTATTTTTTAAATGTTTAGGTAAGACTATACTTCCGGGATCCACTGTAAGGGCCAGGGAATTAAATCCTAAAAGATGAGTTATTATAAGAGAAAAACTACTATCCACCCCACCAGATAATGCAACCAGGGTATTTTGATTGGTTTTACCATCCGAAGAATTATTATAAGGATGGTCTTTTAAATTAAAATAATCCAGAAAATTAAAATCATAAGGGTTTTCCATCTTTTTTAAAAGCAGTTTTTTTAGGTTAGATAATGGAAGAGGGTCATCCAGGGTATCCCGGGATAAGAAAGTATTGAGTTTTTTAAGGGCCAGTTTCATCCGGTACTCTTTAACCATTATATCCACGTAAGCTGCCACATGGATATTTTTAACTCCCAAAGATTCTTTGAGGCGTCCTACCACCCATCCGCCTTTGCCAATAACTGCGGATTTATCAGGGCGATCGGGAGTGATTATTATGAGTTTTTCTTCGGCTTTGATATAGATTATTTCCTTTATATTTACTTCTGCTTCTTCATGCCCTATTTCTTTACGCAAATCTTCAATTTTTTTTTGTATCTCTTCTTTTATTATTTCCAAAGGAAGCACCTGATAAAAATTTAATAAATCTTCTAATTGTTATATATTTTTATATAAAAGACTACCATATAATGTAATACTATAATTTAAAGGTGCTGGTTTGAATCTGAGAATAATATTAATAGTAGCCCTTTTGCTGCCCGGATTACTGGGTATGGCCTTTGCTGAGGATAATGTTTCTTTTAATTTGAGTAATGGTAGTATTCAGGAAGTGGAACTATCTGCAGGTAAAGGAACCATAACCGAACTAACTCCGGTGGGTGCTCCTTATACCACTGAGGGCCCTATCCAGTTCAGGGTTACTACTACCAATACGGGTTCCGGTAACATACCATGGGGTACCGTAACCCTGGAAATACGTTATGGTCCTAATAACCAACTGGTTGAAACCACCACTTACAGCACACCTGAGTTAAAAAATACAGGAGATTCATATACCTTCCTCTGGGATACCACCAATGTGGATTTCCCCTATGATTGCTTTCAAACTGGAGGGTCCTATGTAATTACCGCCACCTGGAATTACCCCAGTGGACCCGCCACCCGCTCCACCCAGTTTTATTCTGTGCCCAGCCCCTGGTTTATTGTAGCCCTGGCCGGAATTTTAATGACTGTGGCGGCCATAGCCCATAAAAAGAGATGGTGGTTAACCTTCTACCTGGCAGGTGCTGTTTCTTTTATGGCCTTTATTGTATCTTTATTTATAATAACTGGTCTGGATACCTGGTTAATGGGTATTGAAGCCCGGAATATCGCTGCACTAGCCACTGCTTTTGGTATACCCTCTGAATTTTTACCCCCCAATGCCTTCATATTCCCTGACCCTACCGGGTGGAGTATATTCGGTATAGGGATGGAGTGCTCGGCTATAATAGAAATTGGAGTTCTGGCCGGATTGTTAATATTGTATCCGGGTTACAGCTGGAAGCGAAAAACCAAGTACGCTGCTATTGGTATTGTAGTAACTTATGGGGCTAATTTAATCCGGATGATGAGTATCGTCTATCTGGTGAATATTTTTGGAAAACCGGCCCTTTATGTGGCCCATGCTTTTGTAGGTAAAATCATATTCTTCATATTTATCATTGTTTTATACTGGTATTTACTTACCCGGCCTACACTGAGTATTGTCAGGGATAATATAAAAGGTGGTAAGTTTGAATAAACAGTGGGAGAGGGTGATTTAATGGAAGATCCCATGTGGGTAAGCATGATGGTGTGGACCACCTGGCTTTTAATAGCCATAATTATTGATGGAGTAATGGTTCCCATTAAGATGTACTTCTCCCGTAAGTCCATGCGCCAGGTGGGAAAGATTGCCCTGGAAAAAGAACTACCCCTGGTTAGCGTGGTGGTACCAGCCCACAATGAAGAAAAACACATTGAAAGCTGTCTTTTATCTATTATACAGAATGAATATCCAGACAAAAAGATGGAGATAATTGTGGTGGATGATGGATCCAGAGATAACACCATCAATCTGGTTAAAAAAATAGAAGTAGATGCCATCATGCATGGGGTGGATTTAAAGCTTATTAAAAAAGGCCACACCGGCAAAGTACATACCCTGAATACCGGGATACGTAGCAGCAAAGGTGAAATAATCATCACCATTGATGCTGATATCCGGCTGGATGAGTATGCGGTTAAAAATGTGGTGCAGGCTTTTGTAGAAGATGAAACTGTGGGAGCAGCCACCGGTTATATTGAAATAGAATGGGATGAAACCCAGAACGAAGATATCAAATCCATGTTCTTTTCAAAATGTGAATTTTTAGAATATTTAAGTTCCTTTAACTTCGAGAGAAGTTACCAGTCAGTAATTGACTCCATCTACACCATGTCCGGTGCTTTTTCAGCCTTCAGGCGTAACATAATCGGAGGAATGGGTGGTTACTGGCCGGTGACCGTCTCAGAAGACATGCACATCACCATGATGCTGCATAATAAAAAAATCAATATCGTGAATGTACCCACAGCGGTGGCCCAGGCCCAGGCCATAACCGATTACGATACCCTCTATTCCCAGAGAGTCCGGTGGGCTCGGGGCCAATTGGAAGTAGCAGCCATGCGCCAGGATAAATCCATGGCCCAACAGGAAACCTCACTACGGGAAATATTAGGAATAGTGAAAGATCAAAAAGACCCTCGAATGTTGAGTCTGGTTATTGATTATATAAAGAATATTATTTCTGATAGAAAAGAACGTTTAAAAGGTCGTCAGTTCCGCTACTTCGATTTACTGGGACTGCAAAGAATACTCTTTGTGGACCATACCATAGCCTTTCCCCGACTAATATGGGTGTTCGTATTACTTCTTTTCCCTATAATGGGACTCTACACCTACCTGTTACCGGTAATCATGGCTTTGATGTATTTATTCTACGTCTTAATTGATGTGGCAGTGATAATGTTTTCCTACCACTACTCTCCCCCTCACACCCGGGAGAAAATAGAAAAATCATTCCATTATGTGGCTTTACTTCCCCTCTATCGACTTATGACCTTTTGCTTTAGAGTATCGGCCTTTTTACATATTCTAAATGAACCAGCAGATTGGAAGGTGGAAGGTCCACTTAATGGATTTAAAAATGGGGTGAAGGATGCTAAAGATGGTTTCAGTACCAACGTCGCAACTACTATATTCCAGATAGGACATATATTTAATCTCAGTAATCTATGGAAAAGAAGAGGAAAATAGATGCCCAACTTTAAGAGCCTGATATTTGGTGATGACCAGGATTCATGGGAAGGTAAAAAAGATTTTGAGAATGTGGTTATTGGATATGCCTACAAAAGATTCAGTAAACCACCTCTTATTGGCAAAAATGCACTTATAAGAACCAACAGTGTTATCTATAATGATGTGACCATTGGAGATAATTTCCAGACCGGACATAACGTACTTGTTCGGGAAAAAACCACCATAGGTAATGAAGTATTAATTGGAACCAATGCTGTGGTGGAAGGTCATAGTAAAATAGGTAACAATGTTAGTATCCAGTCCAATGTATATATTCCCAAAAATAGTTATATAGAGGATAATGTATTTATAGGGCCCTGTGCCTGCTTTACCAATGATCGTTACCCGGTCCGGGTTGATTATAAACTTAAAGGACCTGTAATTCGTAAAGGTGCGTCTATTGGGGCTAATTCTACTTTTCTGTCCAATGTGGAGGTTGGTGAAGGGGCCATGGTAGCAGCAGGAGCCATTGTAACCCAGAGTGTACCTCCCTGGTACCTGGCCATAGGTGCCCCTGCCCGGATAAAACCCTTACCAGCCCGTTTAAGGGTTTCCAATGATATTTAATATTTAACTACTATTTTAACGATTATAAAGGTTTTTAATATGGAAGTTTCAGTTATAATACCCATGTATAATGAGGAAGAGAATGTTTCCCCTACTATCTCACAGATTAAAGCTGTTCTGGATGATTCATATAGTGATTATGAAATAATAGTAGTTGATGACGGTAGCCATGATAAGACCCTGGATTTAGCCCAGAAAATCAGTGAAAATGAATCTAAGTTGAAAGTTTTACACCATGAAATCAATCAGGGCATGGGTAAGGCCCTGCGTACCGGTTTTGAAAAAGCAAGAGGTGAAGTGATAGTCACCATTGATGCTGATTTAAGTTATGAACCCTCGGAAATACCGCGTCTTGTAAGTAATATCAATGAAGCAGTGGGTATTGTTATTGGATCCCAGTACATGAAAGGGGGTAAAACTCAGGATATTCCTTTTTTTAGGTTGTTATAAGTAAAATGGCCAATAAAATTGTGGGTTATTCTTTAGCAGATAATATAAGTACCGTTACCGGGGTTTTCAGGGCTTACAGGCGTGATGTTATTGATTCAGTGGAATTAGAATCTAATGGAACAGAAATTAATCCAGAGATCCTATCCAAAGCCAGTGCTATAGGATTTAAAATAGTGGAAGTTCCGGTAACCTTAAAAGCCCGGGAACTGGGGGAATCTAAAGTAAGGTTCCGGGCCAGCACCATATCCCATTTATTATTCACCTTCTATGAAAAACCCATGGTACTTTTCGGGTTAATTGGACTTATTATATTATTAATAGGGATTATAAGTGGAATTTACTTATTTTATCAGTACCTTACCGGTTCACTGGATCCTAACCGGCCTTTAATGTTATTTATGGCCATTATGGTACTATCAGGTATACAGATATTGATTTTTGGTTTTGTGGCCACACAGATTAGTCTTTTAAGAAGGGAGATTTATCTGGTGCAGAAGGAGAATAAGTTAATCCGGAAAAAATGGGATAAATATTAACTTTTTTTGGGTGTTTTTATGGATTATCCTGAAGTAGCAGTAATTATATTAAACTGGAATGGTTGGGAAGATACCATAGAATGCCTGGAATCCCTTTACCAAATAAATTATCCGAATTATAATGTTATTCTGGTGGATAATGCTTCAGAAGATAATTCCATAGAAAAAATAAGGGAATATTGCGCTGGAAAGCTAGAAATTCAATCTGATTTTTTTGAATATGATAAACAAAATAAACCCCTAAACCTGATAAATAGTAATATCATTCCAGATGTAGGTAAAAACTATAGATGAAGGCCAATATAAAACTATATAGAATGAGGAACTATGAATCAAATTAAAAAAACCCCAAAAATTAGTATTATTCTTCCTACTTATAACAGGGCTAATACTATACATGAATCTATTTTAAGTGTATTGAATCAAACCTACGAAGACTTTGAGTTAATTATAGTTGATGATGGCTCTACGGATAATACTAAAGAAGTTATAGAAATTTTTGAGGATAGTAGAATCCAATATATAAAACATGAAGAAAATAAGGGCGCAGCTAGTGCAATGAATACAGGTATTAAAAAATCAAAAGGCTCTTTCATTAGTATACAAAATAGTGATGACAAATGGTTACCTGAAAAGCTTGAAAATGAAATCAATGGTTTTAATAGTCCTAATCCTAAATTAGGTGTTGTTTATAGTGGTTTATGTAGGATAATAGGAAATAGAAAAATATATATCCCTTCTAAGTCCGTAAAAAAGAAAGAAGGTTATTTAAGTGATGATTTATTGAATATTAATTTTGTAAATGGATTAAGTTTGATAAGAAAAGATTGTTTTGAAAAAGTAGGATATTATGATGAAGAATTGGTTGGCCTAGAAGATTGGGAAATTTATCTAAGAATATCCAAATATTATGATTTTAAATTTATTGATAAGCCTCTTATTATTGCCTCATTAAGCCAAGATAGTTTATCAATCAAGCCATCAGTTATGATAAGTGCTACCCAAATGATTCTAAATAAACATTTCAATAAATTCCTAAATAATAAAAAAGCACTTGCTCTAAATTACGGTTTTATAGGATCATGGTCTTGTTTAGATGGAAAATTAAAAGAAGGTAGAACTTTTTTTAGATATGCAGTTAAAATAAACCCTTATTTTTTTAGTATATACTTAGCATTTTTTGCATCTTTATTTGGTCAAAAAGCTTTCAAAAGTTTTTTAGATATAAATCAAAAAATCAAAAAGAATACATTATGATATATTTATAATGAACTATAGCTCGAATTTAATTGGAATAACTAGTTTTTACCTCGATTTTATAACTAGTATTTTATTCATTATTTTGATTCAAAGAGTTTTTTAAATAAGTTTATATCTTCTTCATTAAAAGTTTTAAGAACTATCAATAAGCTGAAATAAAGTATTAAGCCCGCCAATATTACTAATAATAAATTAAAATCCCTTATGAAATATATAAAACCTGCCATAACCACTGATCCAATAATAGGCTTTAAATAAACTTTATTAATATTTATTAAGTTGTAGTATCGTATTATAAAAAATATGAAAAGGAAATAAAGTAACATTTCTGATAGGACAGTTGCAATACTTGCACCCACAAAGCTAAATAAAGGTATTAATAGTAAATTCAAAAAAACATTGAAGAACGCACTTAAACAAACACTAAAAGTTCTCAAACCTTGCCTATTTACGGAACTCAAAAAAGTACCTATAATAGTACTTATTAACCTTAATGGTATAAAAAAAGCAAGTATTTGAAAAGGTAAAATTGATTCAACATAATTTCCGGCGTAAAAAAGAAGTATGAACTTATCTGCAAGCACAAAGCAACCAAAAGCAATTGGAAAACCAATAATAGCCAGATATTTAGAAGATCTAATAACAAAAGAACCTAAAATTTGATTAGAATCATTGAATTGTCGAGACATAACTGGATAAAGAGCAGAAGAAACCATGGTAGCTAAAATCATACTCGAAATTAAAAGGGGATTATATGATGCATTATAAATACCCACCGCAACATCCCCTACCAAAAAACCTAAAAGAACAGTATCAATCTTAAAGAAAAAACCATCAAATAATGAATTCAAACCAAAAGGCAAAGACCTAATTAAAAGATCTTTTTGAAAATCCAGATTAATATTAAATCTGGGTTTAATAAGTTTCTTAAAAGTTAATAGCATAGCAAATAACAAATCAAATATTCCCGCCAGCAAATAAATATAACCAATTTCTAAAAGACCATACCCGAGAAACAATATTAAAAAACCTAAACAAACTATAATCATTTTTTCCGCTATTAAAAACAAAGACACAAATTCCATTTTTTCCCAAGCATTAAAAAGAGAAATATATGTCAAAGATAAAGTCTGCAAAATATTATAAACACCAAACAAATATAATAAAGATACTAATTCGCCCCTAAAATCTAGAAAATATACTATAAGGACTATTCCTAAAAAAGTTAATATAGAAAGAGGAATCTTTAATAAAAAAGCGTTATTCGTATAATTTTCAGAAAGTTTTTTATCCCTTGCAACTTCTCTTACCAATAATTGACAAACTCCTAAATCAGAAAATATAACCAACAAGCTTGTAAAACTCAGGACAAAGCTATATTGACCAAAACCCGCCTCACCAAGAATCCTAGCCAGATAAATCATGAAAATAAAGCCAATTATTGATAAAAAAACCTGAGAAACCCCAGTAACGCCCATATTCTTTATTATTCGTTGAACCGGATTCATATTGCCACCTATAATCAAGAATAATTTATTTTTAGTATAAATAAGATTAATTATTTAGGAAATTAATTATAAGTAAATAAAAAAAACTTTGTAGGGCTAAACATAGAAATTCAAAAATAAATTATTTATTAAAAAAATCATCAAACAGCTTAAAAAATAGATATACTTCCATTTAAATATAAATAATTAGTCTGGTTATTTAGTAAATAAAATTGCTAAAATGTCTTATTAAATAATATTATGATAAAATGATAAATAATAAGCATGTTGTTATAGTAATTCTGAATTGGAATGGTTGGGAAGATACGATTGAATGTTTAGAGTCAGTTTATCAAATAAATTACCCAAAATATGATGTTATCTTAATTGATAATGACTCTAAAGACAATTCGATTAAAATGATTAAAAAGTATTGTGAAGGAAAACTTGAAGTTCACACAAACTTTTTTAGTAAAAACAAAATTAATAAGCCAATTAAAATTATTGAAGACCATGATGAATTAAATTTAAAAAATAGTACTAAGTTATTTCTGATAAGAAATAATAAAAATAAAGGTTTTTCAGGAGGTAATAATATTGGAATTAATTTTGCCTTGGAAAAACTTAACCCAGAGTATATACTTCTTTTAAATAATGATACTGTCGTAGATGAAAATTTTTTATGTAATCTAGTAAAAACTGCGGAATCTAATAAAAATACGGGAATCGTCGGACCAAAAATATGCTATTATGACCATCCTCACGAAACATGGTCCTCCGATTGTAAAATAAGTTGGTTAACAGGTAATTTATCAAACCAAAACTCTAAGAAAGTTAATAAAGCAGATTGGGTTAGTGGTTGTTGTATTATATTGAAAAGGGAATTAATAAAAAAAATAGGCCTATTGGATTCAGAACTTTTTTTCGGATGGGAAGATGTAGATTATTGTATTAGATCGAAGAAAGTAGGCTTTGATGTTTATTATAATCCTAAATCTTTAATTTGGCATAAAATTAGTAAATCAAGAAAAAAACTTTATAAAAACATTTTTTCATCTCATTATAATCGTTATAAAAATAGATTTATATTCTTAAAAGTATTAATGAAATATTCTACAAATTTCCAAAAAATATTTCAAATGACATCTTTTCTGTTTTTATATACACCATTCATATGGATTGCAGTACCCATTCAAATATTTATCAAACATACTTATTATTTAATTAATAAATTTTTAATTCGAATTGTAAATAAGATCGAATAAAGGTTTTTAAGGAATTTTTTCATTCGAAATCTTTTTTATAAAAATAATATTAACAAACTTAAGATATGATTTTACCACTCGCACTTGAAAGTAAAATTTAATTAGTCTTAGATGTGTCTAGTCTAGTAAGAAATTTTCTATTTTAACAATTTTTATAAAATATTGTTAACTTTGAAATCTTATTTTTTATGTTAAATGAACTTTTTGTCATAATTATAGATGATCTATTAGAAAATTCCTTCCTTAAAACTGAATCTTCAATCAGAGAATTTAATTTCATTCCTAATTTTACTTTATCATTTGGAGAAACTATAAACCCATTCCTTCCATTCCATTATTTCGGGTATCCCTCCAACTTCTGTACTTACAATAGGCAATCCGCAAGCCATAGCCTCTAAAATAGATAATGGAGTACCTTCAGTATAAGATGGCAGTACAAAAATATCTGCAGATTGATAATATTCTTCAATTATGTTATGTGAAATCTTCCCTGTGAATATAACTGATTTTTCTAATTCAAATTCTGAAACCTTATTTTTCATTTCTGTTATTTTAGGGCCCTCACCAACCATCATCAATTTAATATTTTCTCTTTTTTTACTTAATTCATGAAAAACACCCAATAACTCAAAAATTCCTTTAAAAGTATCTAAATAGCCAACAAATAATATCAAGATGTCTTTTTTATTGATATCATATTTTTTTCTTATCTTTTGAATAGTTGATGGCTTAAATCTATTTGTATCTACTGCATTTTTTAAAATCTTGATATTATTCCCATCTACTCCTAAAGATTTTACCTTTTTAGCAAGATCATTACTCACTGTAATAACCATATCTGAATTTTTTAGTGTTAATGAGATCAAATGCTTTAATGGATGTTCAATATAATTATTTACATCCATTCCATGAACAGTTATAAAAAGAGGGATTTTCATAATTTTTGAAACTAAAACTGCAACTAAACCCGTTGGAATTGTTGAATGAGCATGAATGATATTAAAGTCATTTTTATAAGACAATCTGAATAAATTGAAAAAAAGAGAGATAATTAAAGTAAATATCCTCAAAGTATCCACAACACCCGTAAAGTGAACAAGTGCTTTAAATTTTTTTGGTTCAGACCATCTAAATCGATGAACTATAATTCCATCCATTATTTCTTCATAGGGTATTTTAGGATTATGTTGGGTGAGAACGTGAACTTCATATCCCCTTTTTACAAGTTCTTTAGCTTCATCATAAACAAATGAACCATAGTAATCCCCCTTATATTTAGGAAACATAGTAGGAACAATACAAATTTTCATCAGGTTCACCTAATTGATACCAAATCTTCAATTAATTTTTTCTCAGCTTTATTTTCGGTAATAAAGGCATGCCAGACTAGATTATATCCTATCCATATTATTCTTCCTTTTCCTACTTTTTGAATACCAATTAAAGTCTTGTCATCAGCTGTGACTAAATTTTCTATTTTATTCTCACCAAATGGTTCGTAATTAGCACCATACCATGTAGCTCCATCGGATAAAAAAGGAGAAAACGAAACATTATCTGATTTTATATCTGGATTAATCCATATCTCTGGTTGGGTTTTGATACTCTTTCTTTGGACCAGCATATCTAAAAATATTCCATTATTTAAGCCATAATAAATTCCATCTAGATTACCTGAAAGATCAATAACTACTGTACCTCCTGATTTGACATAATCTAAGATTAAATTTTCTGCTTTACTCTGATTATGCCAGGCAAAATTATATAAGAATAGAGTATCGTATTTTTTTAGCTCATCCATAGAATAGTCATCTAAAAAAAGAGCTTCATTCATTATTTTGTTATCATAAATTTTAGAACCATATTCTCTACTTCTTCCATTAATCACATAGGCCCTGAACCCCAGAACATCATCCAGATAATTTTGCCAGTTTTTGCCAATGTAAAGCATTTCTGGTTTATTATCAAAGTTTTCCGGATTTTTCTTGAATATAGTTACAGTTCCAAATTGAGCTATCTGATCATAAGCTGTGAGATTACGATTACCATAAAGAGTGAAATAATAATCAACATCATACTTTTGTAGTTCGTGGTTAAAAGCCCTAACATCCTTAAATACAGGCATGGGCTTTACATCTGTTCCTAAATACCAGCTGACAGCAGGCCAACCATCAGAATATATTAGTTTATTCTCATAATCCGGATCGTACTGTTCAAACCACGAGGCTGCTAATTTTGAATCTCGAACAACATAGTCCTCATTTTGAGGCAGGGCATTTAAATAAGAAACTGTGGAAGATATTAGAATAAATATTATAATTAATGATAAAATCCAGGAGGTTAGATTATTTTTTCTTATTTTTATTTTTAATTTAGTGGAGATCTCACTTAACCCTAAAATCACAAGGTAACAAAATGCAGGAGCCATTGTTAAAAAATATCGATCAACTTTAGCCACAAATACGCTATGGAATATGAAATAAGTCATAAACCAGGTGAAAAAAAGAAGATCAATTTCTATCTTTTTAGAAGTAATATCTTTTAAAAGAGTAAATGAGGCATAACTTAATAGTAAAAATATAAGTTCACTGGTCATATATGATACGCGGTTAAAAGTAATTAAAAATATCAATAATAATCCTGTAAAAAAACCTAATTTTATTTTAGTGCCAGTTCTTTGAATTTCCAGTATCTTGGAGACTTTTCCTTTAACTCTACTTTTCATCAGTTTTTCCCGGATAAGATCATAGAAGTAGATTAGGATTCCAACTATAACTATTAGGAAAATCAAATATACTAAAATAGAACTAAAATCACCATGAGTGGCAATATAAGATGGCAAATTAGTTAAATAATAGAGTGGATTAGGGTCATAAGCTATAGATCCTAAACCAGAAGATTCTGATCCTGCAAAGAACCCCAAAAAAGGCGAAATAGGATCCCCCAGATTTTGATAATTATAAACTAAAAAAGGCAACAATACCATAAAAGCTGCAATTATCCCCCCAACCATCTTTTTAAAATGAGATAAGTATTTTCTACTTATTATAATATACAAAATCATAGGAAAAAGAATCAAACCCGCAGTATACCTGGTTAAAAAGGCCATCATAGCTACTGGAAAGGCCAGATAATAAAACCAGGGACTTTTTTCCACAGATAGAACTAAAAAGTACAATGCCCAGATAGAAAGTGCCACACTGGCTAGATCAGTATAACCTACTCCCAGCCAGGATAAGACCACCGGTGAAGAGGCAAATAATAGTGCTCCGGTAAAGCTCTGTATACTATCAAATCTAAGTTTTAAAAAGAAGTATAAACCTATTACTCCCAGAACAAAAAATCCTCCATCCACATAGAAAATAGTTGATTCATGGATATTCCCTGATCGGAAGAAAAACGAGGTAATAAATGACATGAAGGGTGGTCGATCAAACTCAGCATATCCTATACTCTTACCAGCAAACTCCAGTGCATTGGCCAAAAAAGCATAAGTATCCCATCCCGGACCCATAATTATCTGGATTTGAACTCTCTGGTAGGCAATCCAGCTAACAATTAAAGTTAAGATAACCAGTAAAATACATGGAAATATGTATTTTTTAAAAATACTGCCTGTATCTTTTTTATCCCGGGAAATTACTGTATCAGAATTATTATTCAATTGACCACCATTTAAGTACCCTTAAAAGTTATAAAAATATTGTATTTATCACTATATAAACCATGTTTTAGAGAATGAAATTGGATAAGCTATTTTTAATTTTTTTAAAAATCTTAAAACTACTTATATAGGAATATGTAATATTAAAATATATGTCTACTCCCCGGGAAGAACTTCTTAAAACAGCAATTTATACCGGACCACATAAAGTAAACTCCGGGAGTGATAATTCTAATTTTGTGCCCACCCGCTCTTTTCTTAACCTTAAAAAAGCCTTTTTAAAATTAAAAGAAAGTAAGGGAAAAATAATCCATGTTTTAGGTGCTCCAGGAACTGGTAAATCAACCAACATATACCAGGCATTAAAAAAAACCGGTTTAAAAACCTATGAAGTAAGTAGCACCCTTCCATCTATAGACACCTCCCCCTCTCAGGTTTTTAAGATATTAATCGCTGATTTAAAAATGAATACTGGTTCTGAGACTAAAAAAGAAGCCTACTTAAAACTAAAAGAGTATGATGTGGTGCTTTTTGCGGATAAATTCCATGACCAGCACTTCATCCAGGAGGATATTATTGGTTTTAGTCTATGGACCCGTAATAACACTTTCTGGCCCCTTATATTCTATCTTATCTGTATAAAAGAATATATTCAGTTCCATAACGAGTTCAAGAAGATGAATCTGGTGTTTCAGACTGCCTGGAGGCTACAATTAAGAGGTAAAAAATATGATATTTTTACAGATTTGGGATGGTTATCCAGAATCCTGGTAAAAGTTTTAGCTTATTTATTCTGCGTGGTGGAAATATCATACAGCAGAGCTGAAACTATTAATATTATTAAAAGCCATTTAAAGGATATAAATCAGAAAAAAATAGATGATGCCCTTCACAAATTTGGTTGCCGTCCCCGTTTGATACTGGAATACTTAGAGCTACCTTAAGGTATAATATGATACTAACCCTTTTAAAATCAACCCGGCTTAGCTGGACAGCTAAAAATATACACATGTACCTTTTAGTGGTTACCTATGCCTATTATTCTCATTTAACCACCACCCAGCCATTCAAAATATTAGGTGGATTAATTCTGGTGACTCTTTTGTGGGGTGCTCTTTATGCCCTTAATGATCTCACTGATTTAAAGAGTGATAGTAAGGATAAAATTAAAAGTAAGAGGCCATTTATCCAGAATAAAATAAGACCAGAAATCATAGTATTATTTATTCTTCTTTTAATTATCCTGGTTTTTACCGTGGCCCTTATTAGTTTTCCTGCTTCATTTACAGTTATTTTATTATTAATGATAATTAACCAGATAATTTATACCCTGCCTCCATTAAGATTAAAAGATACATGTTTAGCCCCATTTAGTAGTACCGGGACCAATAATGTGTTGAGGATGGCATCCTGCAGTGTTTTATTAGGGACTGTATTTTTAGTGCCCTTTAGTGTTTATTTACTGATGTTTTTAGCAGGTATGGGTACTTATCTCATGTATAAAGAAAAAAAGAAGTGGATGAGCGGATTATCTGTCCTTTTTTGTCTTTTATTAGCCTATATTCTTCTGGTGGGGGATATGAATAGTATACAGTTTTTAATAATAATCCTGCCTCCATTTTTAGCCACCATCCCCCTTTATCTATCCAATTTTCTGGATAAAAATAAAATGATTAGCTGGGCTGATTTTTTATATCATAAAGTGGTGCTGGTCTTTTATCTGGTAGCTTTAATTGTATTTTTAATAGCAGGTTATTGAATAAAAATAAAAATTAAAAAAAAGTGTATGAAAATTAATTTAAAATGAAATAAAAAAAATTAAAACTGGTTTTAGAATAATTTACCCAGTTTTAATAGTGCTTTGGGAGATACTTTAACCAGTTTTCGCACCAGTTCCGTGGTACTTACCTTCTCAAATTCAACATCCTGGAAAGCTTCTGCAATAGAATCCAGTTCACTATCATTTAAGGTGAGCATGTAGTCTTTTACTTTGAGGTATTTGTTAATGGATTTACCTATGGCTTCCTGGCATTCATCCTCATATTTTTTGAGTTTCTTTCGGGATAGGTCACCTTCACTGATGGCTTCAACAGCAACTTTACCGGCAATCATCCCTCCAGTCATTCCACTGATAATTCCCCCACCAGTTAAGGGATTAACCTGTCCGGCAGCATCTCCAATTACCATCAGATTATCTGTGGCCAGTTTTTTAGGCATACCTCCCACCGGGTCTCCACCTATATTTAATTCTACCGGCTGAGCATTCTCTGTGGCAGGGTTACTTGCTACAAATTCTAAGAGGTGCTCATAAGCAGTCTTATCAGTTTTGGTGGCTAAAATACCCAGTCCCACATTGGCGATATCATCTCCTTTAGGGAATATCCAGGCATATCCTCCCGGGGCCACACTACCAAAGTAGAACTCAATACAGTTATTGTTTTCCATTTCCACACCAGCCATTTCAAACTGGGCTGCAGATTCCATGTCCTTTGGTTTAGCCGTAGTATTTAGTCCTCCCCAGCGGGCCACTCTGGATTCTGGTCCATCAGCAGCAATGACTATTTTAGCTTTTACCTGGAATGATTCTCCCATGGATTCAGCAGATACCAGGTATCCATCATCTGTTTTTTCCATTCCAGTGGCCAGAGTTTTAATTTTAATCTGGGCTCCAGCCCGGGCAGCATCCATGGCCATGTACTTATCAAATACCTTTCTCTCCAGGATACATCCAGCTTCAGGTAAATCTATTTTATCAGAGGTGAGCCATACATCGGTTCTATTGGGAGATATTAATCTTACACCGTCCAGTTCCTTGGTGATCCATCGTGGATTTTTTTCAATCCCCAGTGATTCCAGTCCACCATTGGATACTCCTTCGGCACATCTTTTAGGGGCTCCTATTTCTGATTTTTTATCCATCATGAGCACCCGGGCCCCTCCCTCAGCAGCATGTTTAGCTGCGGTGGAACCTGCTGGACCGGCACCTATTACTAAAATATCAGTTTCAATTAACATCATAAACCACCTTATTTGTCCTCTTGTAGTGCTTTTACCGGGCACACCTGAATACATAAACTGCATTCTTTACACTGGTCTTCATTAAACTTCAAAGTGAGTTCCCTTACTTCAATTAGATTACGGGGGCATACTCCTGCGCATTCCCCACAATACATACACCATTCCTTGACAATCATCTTATCTTACCTTTTATAATTAATTATGAGTTTAATATATAGATTATAAGTCTTTTCGTCCTTTTAATATATTATATTTACTATTTTCACAGTCTACCTTTAAAAGATCCTATTTAAAAAATTAAATCATTAATTTATTATATTAACCAGAGAAAATGCTTTAATTATTTAAAATAGCGAATATTATTTAATTAGACCCCATAAAATAGTTATTTTGTGAACCATACTTAAAATCTATTAAAATTTAAGTTTTATATTGAATAATCTACATAATATACCTATGGATATTGACCAGTTTATTATGAATAAGGGGACAAATTAGATGGCAGTTGAAAATAATAAATCAGAATCTAAAAAAGAAAAGGAAACTTCCAGCAGTGAAAAGATCGATTTAGGGGCTGAAAAATTTATTGAAGATGTTTTGAGCAATATACAGACTAAAACTGAGGAATTTGGAAAGAAATTATCTGATTATAAAACCGAACTTCAAAAACCACTTACTGATGTTATAGAAACTGAAACTGGCCTTATAGTGAAAATGGATCTTCCGGGTGTTAAAAAGGAGGATATTGATTTAAAAATGGCTGAAGATCAGATAATAATTAAAACAATTTTTGAGGGAGAAACTGAAAAAGTAAAGTACCTGCAGAAGGAGCGCAGTCATGGTAAAACCATGCGGACCTTAACTTTGCCCTTTAGTATTGATGTGGAAAAAGTGAAAGCTGATTTTGATAACTCTATTTTAACCATTAAATTGCCTAAAATAGAAAAAGAAGTTCATAAAGTGGATATTGATTGATGCTAATTTAAAGGAGGGACTTTTTATGAAAAAGGAAAAAAAGCCTAAAGTGGCTTGGGGAATTGCCGGGGCCGGGGAAAAAATGGTAGAAACCCTGGAGATGATGAAGAAAATCAAAAAGGAATATGAAGATGTGGTGGATATTGATGTCTACATCTCCCGATCAGGGGACCAGGTAATAAAATACTATGGAATCTCCAATGAAATAGAAACTAATTTTAATAATATCTGGGTGGAGATTAATGCTAATTCTCCCTTTCTGGCCGGTCAAATTCAGCTGGGTAAGTATGAATTCATGTTAATTGCCCCCTGTTCTGCGAATACCGTGGCTAAAATAGCCCTTCGTATGGGTGATACCTTACTGGCAAATTCTGCTATTATGGGTCAAAGAGCAGATATACCCCTCTATATCATGCCTTCTGATTATGAAGTAGGGGTTACCATTACCAAACTACCTGATGGGAAGGACCTTAAATTAACCCTGCGAGAAGAAGACGTGGAGAATATAAATAAACTGGCTGCTATGGATAATACTGATGTATTGACACATCCTGAGGATATTGAAGAGTTGTTTGCCCGGTATTTCAGATCCTGATAAAATTCGTTATTGTCTATAGAATCCCTAAAAACCTTAAAACAACTACAATAATGATAATAACGACAATATAATACAAAATGTTTCTTATCATAGGATTTCCTCCTTTAAGGCAGTGATCATTTAACTGATTTATTAATTACAATACTAAATTTTGAAAGATTTTTAATCTTCAATTTTTACTTTGGTTATGTCTTTTACCGCTTTAGGGAGTGTGATGGTAAGTGTACATTCTTTGTATTTAGCTGTGGCTTCTTTGACTTTAATTTTTGTGGAAAGATTTATGGTTCTATTTGTTTTACCATAGCTTCTCTCTTTTTGAGTGAATTTAGCACCTTCAATTTCAGGTTCTTTTTGGAACATTGCAGTTATTTCTACAGTATTTTTTGAAATTCTGATGTCTATATCTTCTTTTTTAACACCGGAAATGTCAGCTATTAATATTATGGTGTCATTGGTTTCTAGAACATCAACTAATGGTTTGGATTGTGGAGTTTCAGGTTTGGTGTAATCAGATATTGCCTCATCTATTTGCACTTTCCCTTCCTTTAATTTAGAGACTAGGTCATTCAACAATTTCTCTGCAGGAGTAACTCCTTCTTTTTTACTCTCTTTTTCAAGTTTTGCTTTCTCTTTTTCAGCTTCTTTTTTTAATTCACCTAATTTTTCCTCTATTTCTTCTTTTTTCCCAGAAGCATCTTCTTTAACTTCTTCTATCCTACTGCTAACATCTTCTTTCATTTTTTCAGCAGATTCCTTAGCCTCGCCCACTTTCTTCTCAACATCACCCTTAGTTTTTTCAGCAGATTCCTTAGCTTCGCCCAATTTATCCTTTGCCTCTTCTTTTTTTTCTTCACTCCAATCTTTCCCTTTTTCAACTTTTTTATGGGCCTTTTTTTTCATTTCATCTGTTGATTCAGCTATATCATTTTTCATGGAATCTCCTCATTAAATAAATCTAAATAAAATTTTAACAATCTACTAAAAAAAAAAAAAATTAATTATTTATTCCTTCTTAAAAACTCTGCCTTTAATTAGAACTTTATCCCCAATAGTTGCAATATGTTCATAAGGCACAATCTTATGATCACCCAGTCCAATTTTTGCAGATATCCCTGCTTCTTTTAAAATAATGGATTTTACAGTATTGGATTCAAAATCCCATTCCACATCATCAACTAAACCTATTTGGTCTCCAGATTCATCTATAACATCCTTTCCCAATAATTCATCCGATATTTTCATATATACCCACTCCTATGATTAACAATTCCATCTAATGGCGACTATTTCTCCTATGTATATATGTGTTACGGGTCAGTATTAAACCTTTCATATATGTCCATAGTTAGTATTAAATATTTCTATTTTTAGAATTAGAAAATTGACTAATTTAGAATACTGAAAAGATAAAAAACCAATTATTAAGAAAGTATCTTAAAAAAATAATATAGGACAGTAACATATTATAATATGCTGGAATAAAGAAAAACACCAATCAAAATGTTTCTCTATAGATTAAAAACCACATGAAGGCTGGAAAGCTGACATAAACTATTTATGGGATATATTGGATATTTTATATCAATCTAAAAACTGAAGGAAACAAAAACATATTGGTCATATCAGAGTTAAATCCTGTTGAAAATGGATTATATACTAATTAATAACATGAAAAAAAATTTAATAAGTTATTATAATTATTCCATAATCTCCGGTTCAATTATGGATAAAATATTCCCTTCGGTATCCTCAAAGGAAGCGGTAATACCAATTCCAGGGATAAGCGTTTTATCAGTTAGCATTTTTCCACCAGATTTTTCAATTTTTTTTGCAAATTCCTGAAAAGATTCCACTGCAATTACATTGGTTAATTTCTCATCCATTTCCTTTTTCATTATGGCCCCATCAATACCCGGTTCATCTTCTTCTCCAGTTTTTACAAGCCAGTAATCAAAAGGACCCTCCCATTTTTCTATTTCCCATCCAAAAGCATTCTTATAAAATTCAATTGCTCTTTCCGGGTTATCTGCTGGTATCTCAAAATGGACTACTCTTGGCATTTTTTTAACTCCTAAATATTTAATATATTATATGAGTTTAAAGTGATTTAAATTTTTAAAAAAGAAATTGGTGTAGCCTAAGAGGGCTTAAATATTGCTAAAATATTCCAGGATAATTTTTTTAGAAGAAATATTTTTTTTATTCCTTATACGAATGGATTTTCTAATCTAATTCAATAAATAGCTATCTCAAATCCTTATAAATATACAATGTTTTTATATTACTTTAATCAATTTAATTATAATTTTATTTAAAAAGGGAGGAACATTATGGCCTTAAAGAAATACGGGGGAGTTATAACTGGATTAATTTGTTTGATTGTTCTTACATCAGGATGTGTATCTATGGAGGATCTTACTTCCGGATACTTATCCGGAGATAATCTAAGTAATTCTACTAAAAATATTACCGCCTATGGAGTTAGTTTTGAATATCCTTCAGGATGGTTTGCCAATGCAGATAACACAACCGGGGACAATGTGATTATGGCCACCAAGGAATTAGGATTTAATAACGTCCAGTTTCAGGTACAGATATGGAATAATAATGGGATGCCTGAGGATAGGGCCGTTAATGACTCCGAAATATTCAGACTCCGGGTTGGGAAAAAATATCCAGTAATGAACTGACTATAGACAATAAAACTGCCTATGAAGATGTTTACATGGTTAATGATACTCATTTTAGTAAACTAATAAGAATGTCCCATATACTACTGGTAAAAAATGATAAAACCTATATGATGCTTTTACAGGCCCCTGATGATGAATTTGATAGTGAAAGGGCGAATTTTGATATTATTTTAAATAGTTTCCGGGTTCTGTAGAACTTTGAATAATTTATTTCTTTTATTTGGATATTACCGTAATTTTTTAAAGTATTATTTGTGTTTTTCCTTGCCCAGTGTTCGTAATATAATGGTAACGAATCCGCTCAGCAAGGAAAACCAATTTATGCTATTTTTTATGGCTTTTAGGATATACTTTTTTCTTCTATCCCGGGTGAATAATTAATGAATTTAGATAAAAAAAATAGAAATCTAAAATTAATATTATTAGTTGATTATCATTCCCTAATCTGTTAAATTATCCTAAGGAAGTCCCCGGGATAGAATATTCCTTAATTCCATATTTACTTTATTAAGATGTGAGGATTCCTTCACTTTTCTATCTTTTTTAGCATAGTTTTTATATAAAAAGTAATATTATTTTTTTTTTATTAAAAAATTAAAGATATTTAAAAATAGAGATCTCCTGAGAGATAATATAAAATATAATTGAAAATATTAAATAATAAATGCATCATCAAAAGAAATCCGTTAATGAGCTTTGTTTTGGATAAAAATAAGAATCCCATATATCATAATCATCAGAAGGGACAGCTAAAACTAAAATTCGTTTTGGTCTTGTAATTCCTACATAAATATTTCTCAACTCTTCATGTTTGACCTTTTCACCCTCTATTAATGAATTTAAAAAGTTACAGTAACGGGGACCTGTAGATCCTTTTTTAAGTATCAATAAAACAGCATCAAAAGTTTCACCCTTTACTTTATGTATTGTGTTTAATAGAAATTCTTCATTGAAATTTTCATAACCAAAAACCTCATCAAAAGTTAAATTATTAAACTCATCATCAATTCTTAAATTTCTTTTTATACCACTGATAGGATATCCTATTAGATTGTTCTCAAATTCTGTCAACCATTCTCCCAAAGATATATCCGTTTTAGGCATCAATTTTATTAAACTAAAAATTTCTTTTTTGAAATCAAAATACCCTCTTTTATCAATTAAATCAGATAAGTCGTGATCAGAGTATATTGTTTCTTTTTCTAAAATACTCATATAAGTTCTTTCGAGTAATTTAAAAGATTCTTGAAATTCAAAATGATCATATAAATATTTAGAATGCATTAATTCTTTCGCATAATTATTTTTAATCCAAGGATCTACAGTTTCCACATGACGAATTTGATTAATCAAATCATTACTTCTAGCTAAAATGGCTATATCATTAGAACTCTGATTAATACCTTTAGAATCGCATAATCGTAAAAATTTTAACATTAAACTGTCAAAATCTGGATCTTCATAATCATAACTCCATATTTTTGGCCAAAAATCATAATCTTTAAATTTATTAACGGAAGCAGACTTATTAGACAAATTAGATAAATAATATGTAAAATCACATATTTTCTGAGAACTGCGCCAATTTTCATTCATTGTAATTAAACAATCCCATTCTTCTATTTTTTTTTCAAAAAGCTCTGGCTTTGCTCCATTCCACTCATAAATTGATTGGTCTGGGTCTCCAACTAAAATCATATTTTCCAGTCCATTATCAAGAAGTATGTCTATTATTTGCATTTGTACTTCCGAAGTATCTTGAGCCTCGTCCATAATTATGTATGGAAATCTTAATGCTACAGTTTTTGCAATAGGGTAATTCTTAAGCAATTCCAAAGAAAAATAATTGATATCTGATTGATTAACATATCCCTCATTTATTAAATTTTCCTTCATTTTTCGGATATTCTGATAATTTCCATCTTCAGAACCATTTACGTTCTCTTTTTTCCAAGTAAAACCAAAACTATCTGAAGAAACAAGAGGCGATACCTCCCCTTTCAAATCATAACTAACTCTATCAAAAAACTGTTGGGGATCACGATCCCAATCTTTTCTTTTCCAAGGAAAAGCAGGTTCTCCAACTAATTTTGGCCTTTTATCACATCCTAAAATTAAATGACCATAAGGAAAGAAAATAAAATTATTTATAAAACTATCTATAGTACCTAAAAAATGAGGATAGCTAATTGGAATATTAATAGAAAATGTTTTATTTAATTCAAATTGGATTTCTTCCCATGCCACATTAGTAAATGATATAGCAGCAATTCCTTTATGAGTATGAGACCATTTTTTTAAAAGTTGAGCCATTTTAGCCGCCACAGTAAATGTTTTTCCACTTCCAGGGCATGCACGAACTACACATTTACCGTTAATTTTACATACATCTTTCTGCTTACCTTCTGGTTTTTTACGCATATAAAACACTTTTCAACTTTTAACCCAAATACTTCATATTAACATTAAATTACAAAATCAATTGCTTTTTCTATATATTTCGGAACTATGAAGTTTTCAGGATTTTCTTCTAATCTAACAGCTAATGCATAAGCAAATTTAGATTTACTCGTGTTATTGGCTATTTTTTCAGCAAAAAAATCAGCTTTTTCTTCATTATTATCAATTTCAATAAGTTCATTATAAAGAATTGGGTGAATTTCCTTAAATGCTTCAAAAAGAACTTGATTATCTGCATTATTTATTAATAATTCATATTCAAATGTTTTTTTAGCGAAATATGGTTTTAAATTAGCACTTTCTAATGCTTTAACATCTTCGACTCTTTTTTCTGCACCGTTTTTGCCTTCATCATCATCAGTTAATATCGCACAATTGCATTTTAGACCATTACCGGTTGTATCCTTGAATAAATTTGCAAAATGTTCAAAAGCAACCCCATTAATATTTACAACTTCTATACCTTTTCTTTCAACATCATTTTCAATTATCTTACTGAAAATCGGAATTAATATGGCTTCTGAAATGCCTTCTACTAAAATAACGCCATTTGCGAAAAATAGTTGTGATTTTGTAACGTCTAAAAACTTTTGAAGATATTTCAAACTGTTATTAGCCAGATTTAAGTCACTTATTTGTGTAGAACAAATATTATAATCAATATTTTGAAGTATTGTCAATAAATTCAAATCAGTTTTAGCAGCTATAGTTGGCGAATGGGATGTTACAATAATTTGGAACTCATGGTCTTTATTTAGTTTTTTTAAGTAGTTAAAAAATGTATTTTGGAGCTGAGGATGTAAATGAGCTTCAGGTTCTTCAATAAGTAACAAATTATATTCTGGTTCTGAAGTTTTATTTCTTTGTCTAATATTGCCTAAAACTGCAGCAGTATAAATTAAATTATTTAAGCCTAATCCATTTTGCCATATTTCAAAATATTGTTGGTCTTGAGGATTATTAATTAAATTCTCATTAAATACGGGCAATTGTATTATTAGATTTTTTATAAATTCATCAAATTCAAATGTGGGAAAACTTACTTTAACATCTTGTTTTTTTTCATTCCTATAAGATAAGTGATCTAAATGCTCCAATATATATTTATTGCCTTCTGTAATGAATTCATACCATTCTTTTTCATTTAAAACTTGTATTATTTCAGTTAAAAGTTTATTTTTTTCTTGATCAGTTTTTGGTATCGTTAAATATAAATCTGCTAGAATATTATTCCTATTTGGTTTAAAATCTTTGTTTGGATCTCTCAAAGCACCTAAATAAACATTACGTAATACAGAACTAACTTCATGTGATAATGTTCCACCTTCTGTAGCACCACCCCACACTTTTCTTTTTACTTTTTTATCTTTTCTACTATCAAATTCAAATCGAAAGTGTAATTGAAGACCATGATTTCCATTTTCATCTATAACATGTAACTCATTAAACACTGCAGTTTCTTCAATATCTTCGCATTTAAAAAATAAATGAAATTCAATATCATCTATTTCGTTATCTATTTCAGATCGATCAATTCTAAAATCTGATTTAGAACAATAAATATCTCGGGGCTGCTGGAAATCCCCTAAACTGAGTCTTAAAGCATCAATTATAGCAGTTTTTCCAGAATTATTTTCACCAATAATAATATTCAGCCCTTTCTTAAAATTAAGAGTTAAAAATTTTATTGAACGGAAATTTTTGATTATGAATTTTTCTAAATACATATAACCATTTGTTAATTATTAATATTATTTAAATAAAGCTATCTTTTTTATATCAAATTATTTAAATAATCCAATTCATTTATTTAAATTAGGAGTTTTTCGTGTTAACGGTGAAAACATGGCTAAAACAAAAAGACAGCATTTTGTCCCCAGACATTATTTAAAAGGATTTTCAAAATTAAATGGAAAACAACATTTTTTATATACTTATAATAAAGAAAATGGGAAGATATTTCCAGCTAATATTAAAGATATCGGCCATGAAAATTACTTTTATGATATTAGTGAAAATCAAGAAATAGAAAAATCATTAAGTGACCTTGAATCTGAATTTAACATCGTTTTACAAAAATTAATAAAAAATAAAGAATTGAGTGTACTATCTACTAAAGAAAAAAAAGTTTTATCAAAATTCATAGCCCTACAACATCTTAGAACAAAAGAATCAAGAATAAATTTGGAACAAATAAGCAAAAGATTATTCAATAAAATTAAAGATAACATTCCAAATTCCGATAATTTAGATGTTGAAATCGATAAAGATGAATTAAGAGATACTCATGTTGAGATAATGTTCGAATTGACTGATGAACTTTCTGAAATAATGTTGAATGAAATGTCTTGGAAATTATGTGTTAATAATACAGATACTCCTTTCTGGACATCTGACCACCCTTGTGCATCATATAATGAACTTGATCCAGAATCTCATAAAAGTAATATGGGACTACGCTGTAAAGGATTTCAGTTACATTTTCCTTTATCAGATGAATTACTATTGATATTGATGGCTCCTGTTAAATTAAGCGATTTAAAAAGGTCAAGAAATGTGAAGAGTGAAGAAATGAAAAATCTAATTGATAAAATTTGCGAGAAAAATGATTTAGATTTGTCAAGTGTATTACTCTCCAAAGAATATGTTAATCAAAAACGAGTAGATTTCGAAAATAATTTACAAGTAGTCTCTTCAACTCAATTTATTTTTTCCAGTAAAAATGATTTTCCGATTGCAGATACATTTTTAGATGAAAATCCAGAATATAAAAATAAAAACAGAAAAAGAATAGGTAATGATTAAAAATTTAATTAAATTAATTAAAAAATTAAGTTAAATTTTAAGAATTTTTAAATCTAGGTTACGAATTTGCTCAGCAATAAAAAACAATCATATTATTTTTTATGGGTTTTAGGATATACTTTTTTTCTATTTGTCTTAAGTGAAATATTTACATATGGTGAAAAAATAGAAATCTAAAAATAATATTTATTATAGATTAAAATTCATTAAATGACGTTAAACGATACGAAATAAGCCATTGGGTTAGAATAAACAATTAATTATATTTTTTAGTAGTAATTATATTATTTTTAGTAAATACTTATATGGAATGAGATATTTATATTGAAAAGATAAGATTGGAGATAAAGTTCTCAAAAAATCAATGATTTGGTGACATTCTTTAAATTTCCTAACTATTAAAAATTAATTCTAAATCATAAAGTATATAGAGTAATTTTATCAAATGATATTTTGCTAAAACTTAATAGAGATAATCCAAAGTAGTATAATCAAGTAAGTTTTTAAGTATACAGATACATAATACTAATAAGTATAGGGGGTAAGTGAGAATGAAAATGGAATTGCCTGTTTGTATTACGGAAGAAGATAATGGCTATGTAGTGGTTTGCCCACTTTTCCACGTTGCAAGCCAAGGGGATACTAAAGATGAAGCTTTGGCTAATATAATAGAGGCTCTTGAACTTTTTTTATCAGATGAAGATGTCCAAAAGGAGTATCAAGACTTAATCAAACAATGTGCAAATGATAATCTTAATAATATAGTTGAAATACATGTCGAACAACAAACTTCCTTCTGTATCGGGACATAAAATCTGCAAAGCTCTTAATAAGGCAGGATTTGAGCAAAGTAGAACTAAGGGCAGCCATATAATATTAAAAAAAAAAGGCAATCCAGAAGGAACTATTACAGTCGTTGTTCCTTTGCATAAAATTATAAGAAAAGGTCTTTTAATAAATATTATTAAACAATCAGGACTTAGTCGAGAGGAATTTTTAAAATATTTATCATAAAATATCAATTTAAACTATAAAATTCTTTTAAGTCAGTTTTATATTCTAATTCATGATATTTTTCTAATCTTAACGCTGCACTAATTTAATAATTTACTTTTTTATAGTACATTTATTTAAAAATAAAAGGGTTTTTTCCCGACCCATAAGAGTGTCAATAAAGTTGAATAATTTTTAAGTTTAAAATCAATAAATTATATGAGTACTATTATTTATATAGATTAATTTAAGTCATCCCATCCCTGGAAAATACAATCAAAGAATTTTGAGCTTTTTTATACAGGTATTGGTAAAAATCTCGTGTTGGTGAATTTTTTGGGAGTTCCTTGATTATTTTTGCAGATTTTTCTTTTATTTCCTCATCCTCTGATCTAGGATTGTATAAATCCCTTACCAAAAAAAAATTTTCAACTAATCCTTCCTTTATAATTTGGTATGAATTCTGATCTAATTCATAAAAATTATCAAAAAACTTTCTTATTATTTCTACATTAGAAAAAACAAATTCTGAAGGACCATTATAAATTAATTGCCCAACTGCTTCTAATTTTCCAATATTATGAGATTTTATCCATTCACACATAACTTCAACACTTATTGGAGAAAATTCTAAGGATAAATCCACAAATAATTGTGCAATTTCAACTTTATTGTAATCGGAATCTAATAATTTATCTCTAACATTTCTGAGAATGGTTTTATAGTTAAGATCATTCGCAATATCTAATCTATTACAAAATTTGTAAGGTATTGGCTCACACTTATTTTTCCAAGAAGGTTCATCTTTGAACAGTTTTATCCTATTTAAAAATAAATCAACAACTAAAACAGGATATTTAGAACTTACATATACTAAAAAATTCTTTATATGCGCATTGTCAATATTTTTAATTTCAGTTAACTTATTCAAAATAAGATTGATTTTTTGTTCATCTAATCCTTCAATAGTAAGATGGTACTCATCAAAAACAGTACAAAATGACTGGCCAAAATCCACATTATTACCTATATCTACTTCTAAAGCTAATTCAATAGCTAAACTTTTCCATTCATTACTAAAGTAACCTAAAGATAAAATAGCAACACTTTTTACATCTGATTCATGATAATTAATTAAAATATTAATTATATTTACATCTTCACCATCTAGATCTGCACACCAACCTCTACTTGCATAACCCTCAGCCAGTGACTTTATTAAATGTTTATTATTAGAATTTAAGATTGATTTAGATAATTCAACTGCCTTATCCCTATCTGATTTTCTTATTCCCGACATTAATGCACTTATATATGGTGAAAGTGTGTTTGAATCGTCTGAAACAATAAAATTAGAAAGTTCTATAGCTAAATGGTAGTTTTCAAATCCTATTAATTTAAAAATGTGATCAGAATTATATTTAACTCCCGATTGTTCTAGATTTCTCACTTTGCTTTTTAAAAATTCATATAGTTTTTCTGAGTCATAGTATTTAACTAAAAGTTCAGAAACTATGATTTTTTTCTTATTTTCAATTTCCCTATCTCTTTCTTGATAATTCTCATATTCTCTATTATATTCATCCCATAAAGCTCTTGTAATCTTCAATTCAAATGAATTTTTTATTAATTTGACTATTGAACTTGCTATATTAGCTTGGTCTGTCTTTAAAGCTCGTGAAACTCTGATTAAATCAGATTTTATTTTAATAAGGACGACAGGATCATTAGTAGTTTTTACAAGATTTTCTATTATTCCCAAAACTTCTATTTGTTCTGGAATCCATTGATCTTTTTCTTTTTCGCTTACTTCACGCTTATATTGCCCTCTAGGTGGCCATAGAATATCATAAAGACTTTTAAACAATCTTAATTTTGTTTTTGTTGATTCAGATTTAATAGATTTTGATATTAATGATAAGGCCCTTTTTCGAATTGATTCAGTTTTTTCATAAGGTACACTAAATGGATAAAAACTGATTTGATCTTCAGAATATTTTTTGTGGGTTTCTTCTTTTGCTAATAACTTATCTAATATGTCAAAAAGAGAATGATGGTATTCAGGATTATTAAGATCATCAAAATGTCTTTCTACAAAATCCAGGACAGCTGAATTTTTTTTTAAACTTTTCCCAATATCATATTTTGCTAGTTCAGAAAGGATCCTCATGGGATGGGATGGAGTAGAATTAGTACGCCTTGTATCATCTTTTCCTAATTCCCATAAAATATCACAACAACGGGGCATATAGTCTAAATAATAAGAAATATTTTCTAAGATTAAAGGCAATATGTAAATATAATCAGTATAATCTTTTAATGAAGCTTCAACAAATTTTAAGGACTCTGATGGTTGAAAAATAGCTACTCTATGAATATAATCTAAAAGTTCAGAACGCCGCGAACTATTGGATTTCTTGAAATCTTGATATAAATCGTCCCATATATTGGATAATAACCTGCTTGGGCCTTCAGATTTTTTAAGGCGCCAATCTAACTCAGATAAGTTTAATAATAAATTTTGAGGAGTATATTCCCAAAATTCTTTAAAAACTTTATAAGCATAACCTGTACTTTGTCCCCGTGTAGTTACACAAGCTTTATGTAAAATATGATCTGATAAAATATCTGGGGTAATTTTGACACTATTTCCTCTTCTAAGCAAAATACTAGATTCCATTAAATCCATAATACGGATTAATTCATATGATTCCACATTCAAAAACTTAGAAGCTCTATCAAAAAAATCTTCATCTCCATTTATAGGAGACAACGATGAAATAAGGGAAAGAATCTCCCTATAGAGATGTTTATCAATATCATCACTGATTTTACCAATTAATTCATCTTCAAAACGATTAAAAACAACATCATGGAACTCATTCTGGCGTTCAAGTAGGCCCGGACTAATTTTTTTCTCATTAATTAGGTTGCCCCCTACTACCATTACAAGAGGGGAATTATCAGCTACTTGAATTAGTGAATTAATTAAATATTTATATTCTTCACTTAATACTTCGAGACCTAATTTTTTTAAATCTTCATATTCCATCTCCTTAATCTCAGGTATATCGTAAATCTCTTTTGGATCCACTCCTGCACGATTTAATATGATTTTAATATAATTAAATCCATAAGGACGGCAGGAAAAAATAATCTTAGATTCAGGATAATCTTGCAGAACTTTTAAAAGAAGCAATAATTCATCATCGTTCATCCTATGAGCATCATCAATTACAATAATATATTTATCATCATGTTTCAATTGAGGAAAATTTTCTTTTGAGATTTTTGTATGTTCATTTAAGAAAAAAAAATTCCATTCATTATTATATTCATTAAAACACCTACTAAACTCAAATAAAATTCTACTTTTACCAATGCCACCTTTTCCTTGAATTATTGCAACTTTTTTATCTTTTTGAATAAAATTATCTAACTTTTCTATATGATTTTCTCGTCCAACAAACTGATATGTATGATTAAAATAATTATTTTTCTTTAAAAAAGGTTTGAAGAATTCTTGAAATGAAATCAACATGTTAAATCTAGATTCGACACTTTCTCGTTCTAATTTTTCTTCATAAATTGTTTGTGCAACTTTCCCAATTAATTCAGTTAATGTTTCAAAGTGAACCCACCCATTTTCATCATCGATTCTGGATTTAAATGCATTAAATTTTTTATATATGTCATTATTTTCTTCATCAGGAGTCCAATGCCCATTTTTTATCTTTAAAAACACATGAATGGGCATGTTCAGTTTTCCAATTTTTTTTGCAGCATTAAATTCGATTTCAGTAAACGATATTCCTTCTTCTTTATCTATTGAACCGTATTTAAACCCAATTATTAATATTAATGTATTGCACTCTTTTAATTCAGTAAGGCATTGTTCTTTAGACCTCTCTTTTGAAGCAGAAAATTTTTCCATAGCAATAGCTTTACAATCTGATAAACGATCTATATAGTCAATTACTGCCTTTCGCTCTTCTTCAAGGTCTCTACGTGTTGAACTAATAAATATCTTATTCATTTTAGTCACATTTATAAACTGATTCTAATGGAAATCTTGGTTATAAACCTGAATATTTTAGGTTTTGTGTTTAATTAGCATCAATGAATTGTAATCAACAGTTAACAAAACATTTTTTGTAATAATCCTTTTTTATAATTCTCCCAAAACTCTAGCTTTATCCCTAACATTTCTATTTTTTCATCTAATCTAGAAAGAAAAGAAGCAATTTTTTTCTGCTCTGAACTAGATGGAATAAATATTTTTATTTTACCTAAATCTTTTGAATTAATTGCAGGATAACTAGTTCCTGTACATCTAGCCAATACATTATTAACGAAATTTTTTGTATGTATGAGATGATAAAGAAATTTAGAATCTTGTTCGGCCCTTATCTGAGCATATCCTGTAGATGCAACGTAATTATCTAAATTATTTGATTGGAAAAAAAGGTTATTTTTTTGATAAGGTCTTACAGTTTGATATAAAATATCATTGTTTTCTAAAACTCTTTTAGCCCTGCTAGGAGCATCTTTTTTCATAGTTTTTTTAATTTTTTTGAGTATACCAGAATCTACACTCTCTAAATCTATATAAACAAATTCATCAGGTAAAATATTAGCTTTAGGATTTATTATAGAAATTTCACATAATTTTCTTTCTTCCCACTCAGGATATTCATCCCCATTTTCATCTTTAAACCGTAATTCCTGACTGAATATCTTCTGCATCATTCCTTTTTTATAAGCTTCCCAAAGCTCAAGTTTTTTCTCTAACTTCTCTATTTTTTCATCCACTGCGGACAGAAAAGAAGCAATCTTTTCTTGCTCTTCAATTCTAGGAACTTTTAAATCTATTATCTTTAGATGAGTAGAATATAAATGTACAACCGAAACACCTTGGGCTAGTTTAGCTATATTTTTTCTTTTTGAATTAAGATAATAAGAAAAAAATAGCCCATCACCTTTTGTTTTAATTATATTTGTATCTCCACCAATTGCAACACCCTCATTTAAAACACATGAAGCTGTAGCAAGATCTATAGCTGTTTCGCCAGAAGTTGGGATAATAATATCATTTTTGGAACTAAAAACAAGTTCATCCTTACCTAGATCAGTTTTAGAAAAAACATCCGTTATTTTTTCTTTATATCTTGTATATAGTTCTCCATAACGGATGCAGGGAATTCCTTCCTCTGAAATATCTTTTTTTGATATATTTTTTCCTTTTGAGAATTTAGCTATATCTCCTAAATTCTTATCTTCCCACTCCCCCTCAAACCCAGGAAACCTCAACTCAGGCACACTCATAACCTCTTCACCTCCGAAAAACAGGGGCCTTAATGCCCAACTCAGCACAATACTTCTCAATCTCGGCATCAACTGCTTCAATATCCGCTTCCAAGGCTTCCAGTTCCTTAACCACCGAATCCAAATCCACCGGTTCTTCCTCTTCAAAGGTATCCACATAACGAGGAATATTCAAATTATAATCATTCTCCTGGATCTCCTCTAAACTGGCCTTATGGGAGAATTTATCCACCTCAGCCCTTTCACGATAGGTGTCAATAATCCGATCCACATCCTCCTCCCTTAAACGGTTCTGATTTTTAACCTTCTCAAAGTACTTGGAAGAATCTATAAAGAGTACATCAGCATCATCTTCCCTACATTTTTTAAATACCAGCACCACAGTGGGAATACTGGTACCATAGAAAATATTAGCCGGTAAACCAATCACTGCATCCAGATAATTCTTCTCTGCCACCAGATACTTCCGTATAACGCCTTCTGCGGCCCCACGGAACAATACCCCATGGGGTAAAACTATGGCCATGGTACCATTTTCATCCAGATGGTAGATCATGTGCTGCACGAAGGCAAAGTCGGCCTTGGATTTAGGGGCCAGTTTACCATAGGCACTGAATCTTTCATCATCCAGAAAGCTCTTATCTGAGGACCAGTGAGCAGAAAATGGAGGATTGGCCACTATGGCCTCAAACTTATCACCAAAGTGACGAGGGTTTACCAGGGAATCACCCTGCTGTATATCAAAATCACTAAAACTCACATCATGCAAAATCATGTTCATCCTGGCCAGGTTATAGGTGGTCTGATTTAATTCCTGGCCATAAAAATCAGATACACTTGCTTCACGAGCCACCCGCAAAAGCAGAGAACCAGAACCACAGGTAGGATCATACACATTCTTAATCTTAGTTTTA
>CAMYKT010000010.1 GCA_947259185.1 uncultured Methanobacteriaceae archaeon | reverse complement strand
TTATTATGTTTATTTTGAGTTTTTAGTCACTTATTAGTGATAGCTCTATCATTTTTACCCCCTTTTTATTTTTGGGCAGTGCCTTTGTGTAGCTGCCCAAACACCCCCTTTATTTTATTATAAAAAATAAATCTTATTTTAATTCTTTATTAAAATTTTAATAGAAAACCATATATTCAATCCAGAATATATAATTCATTGTCATATCTTACGACTGATGCCTACGGTCCTCTTACGACAGGGCGATAGCCTGGTATGAATAGGAGAAACCCAGCATTGGACAGACTGCCTGCTTCGAGGGTTGCTCGGGGAGGGAAGGGTTATCTACCGATGAACCAGACGAGTTAGTATGCAGGCAACACACTTTATTATCTTCTAGTTTATTGCGAAATTGTTTACTAAAAATACTTTTTTTATTTATAAGCTCAAATATTCTTTAGAATCTGCTCTATTTACATGATTATTCATTCATATAATATCTTTTAAACAACCTGCACACAGATAGACATATCCAGTAATTTAAATCTTTATCACTACCTCTGGTAACTTTCAAATCGAAAGTCCCATTTTCAACTTGTTTTTGTCTTAAAAAGTTTAATGCATTTTTAATTTCCGGCTTACTTTTACTAAAACCTAAATAATATAAAGAATCCAGTGCAGCTACAATCTGAGTATATAAAAAGGGAAAGCTAACCCTTTCCCAGAAATCCTTACTTTTACGATCAGGATATTTATCTGGCATGAAAAAACGAGAAATCAATAATTCACCTGCTTTTTTTGCTGCAGTTGATTTTCGATAGTGAGGATGTGCAGCAAAGGCTCGAAGCACCATACCGGTAACTACATGGGAAAATGGTCTGGATTTATCTGCTGGAATAACCTCACGACTCTGGTAAGCCTCTCCTAAATTTTTACCCCTGGTTCTAAAGGGCAAAGCCCAGCCTCCATCATCTTGCCGGATGGATAATAACCATTCAAATCCTTTAAATATACGGGGATCATCACCATACCCTGCTTTTATTAGAATCTCCATAATTGCCGGTGAGTAGGTGGTGGAATACTGATTAGCATAAATTCCTCGAAAATCACCTTCATCCGTCTGGAACTCGAAAAGATAATCTGCAGCTTTTTTTAGGGATTCATGGTTTTTATTTAACCCATACTTTTCCACCAGCTCACTTAAAATTAGATAAGTCTGGTATTGGGTGTAGTCCACCTGGGATATTTTCCCCTCAGAAGGATATTTCCAGGATCCATTGCTTTTTTGTTTTTTTAAGGATTTTTTTACTGCTGGTAATTCCCATAATATTTCAATAGATTCCACCTTTTTATCTAAAAGATCACGTAATGTAAAATATTTTATAGCCTCATTTTTTTTTAAAAGTACAGGGACAGGATTTAATTTTAATTCCTTTTGCCAGGGCATCATTTAAATCACCTATTATCTAAATAGCCTTATAATAAAATTAATGGACCTATAGGGAAATATTTTTTTTTAAATAGTTATCGTGGGTATTAGTAATTCTTCAAATCATGGTTCAATGATGGGAATCATTTCATATGTTCTTTTATCATGCCCCACTAATACTAACCTTTATGGTGCACCGGGTTCAAATAAATATACAACCACCGGGCGGTGCAGGGTATTTTACAATTAGCATCAATCTAAGGGTTTTTATAGTTTTTATTGGAGGCCAGGTTCATGTTATATGGAATCGTTGATATCGGTTCAAATACCGTCAGATTAAATGTCTATCACTGTAAAAAAAATGATATAGACCTTATTTTTTCCAAAAAAGAAAATTTAGGTTTAGTTTTTTTTATAAAAAAAGGTAAATTAAGTGCTAAAGGCCTGGAAAAACTGTTAACCTTTCTTAAAAAAATCAAAAAAGACCTGCATATTTTAAAAATTCATCATTACCGCTTTTTTTCCACAGCAGTACTTCGAAATATTGAAAACCATGCTGAGGTTATGGACTTAATTAAAAAGGAAGTGGGCCTGGAAATTGATTTATTATCTGGTGAAGAAGAAGGAGAATTAAGTTTCCGGGGATCTATTTCCTCTCTTAATAATAACCAGGGGATACTCATTGATTTAGGGGGAGGAAGTGTTGAGATTGTACTTTTTAAACATAAAAAAATAATAAAAAACTGCAGTATCCCTATTGGATCTTTAAAAATGTATAAAGAGTATGTCTCTGGTATTTTACCGGATAAAACCGAATCAAATCTAATTAAAGAAAGAACCATTCTGGAATTAGAAAAAACAGGAATAAATCATCAAAAGGCGCATTTCATGTGTGGAGTGGGAGGCAGTATCCGTACTATTGAAAAAATATTAAGGGATTTACACTTACTGCACAAGAAAGATGATTTAATAGATGTTAAATTATTAAAGAAGCTGCATAAACAATTAAGCCCGGATGATAAAAAAAGCCATGATAAAATTTTAAAGATTAAACCCTCCCGAATTCATACTCTGGTCCCGGCTTTAATAATTCTAGAAACAATAACTTCTTATTTCGGCTGTGAAGTGATACAAACCAGTAAGAATAGTGTAAGAGAAGGATATTTATTTAAAAAAATATTAAATAGGTAGCAAAATGTCTAAAGGAGACTATAGCTATACCCAAAATCGTGAATTATCCTGGTTAAAATTTAATCTTCGGGTTTTAGAAGAAGCTGAGGATGATTCTGTTCCTTTATTAGAACGCTTAAAATTCATATCTATTTTTACCAGTAATCTTGATGAATTCTACATGGTTCGTTGCGGGAGTTTATATGATTTATCCCTGATAAAAGAGGACTATGTGGATAATAAAACCGGATGGAGTGCACAGGAACAATTAGATGCTATTTTTGATAGAACCATATTCTTATATGAACGTAGAGATGAGGTATTCTCTACTTTAAATAATCTTTTAAAAGTAGAAGGGATACATGACCTGGGCTTTAATGATTTAACTAAAAAAGAAATCAGCTTTACCAAAAAATATTTCTTTAACTGTATTCTTCCCCTTCTATCTCCTCAGATAATTGATATTCATCACCCCTTTCCTCATTTATTAAACAAATCTTTGAATATCATGCTCATCATGAGAAAAAAGGGTAAATTATTATATGGCCTGGTTCCCGTCCCTTCTGCTCTACCTCGAATTATTTTTTCTCCCCGGGATAAACTCCGTTTTATTTTAATGGAAAAAATAATACTGCAATATGTGGATGAAATTTTTTCCAACTATAAAGTGGAATTTAAAACCATAGTCTCGGTTACCCGCAATGCAGATATCAGTTTATCTGATTTGCAAATAGATGAAGATGAAGACTACCGGGGGTACATGAAAAAAATCTTAAAAAAAAGAACCAGATTAGCACCAATCCGGCTGGAACTCTACCAGCATTCTGATCCCCGTTTAATAGACTTTTTATGTGATCAACTGAATCTGGCCCCTAATCAGGTTCAAATCTCCCACACTCCCCTGGACATGGCCTATGTATTTGAATTATATGACCATATTGAATCGGTAAATGAATTACTATTCCACCAATTATCTTTTAATCCCTTTTATCCTAAAATACCTGAAAGATTAAAAGAAGGAAAGATTCTTCCCCAGCTAAAAAAAAGAGATATTCTACTTTTCTATCCTTTTGAATCAATAGAGCCTTTTTTAAGATTATTAAAAGAGGCAGCTAATGATGAAAATGTAATATCCATTAAAATTACTATTTATCGGGTGGCCCGGTCTTCTTCTATTATCAAATATTTATTAGAAGCACGGGAAAATGACAAGGAAGTAACGGTTTTAATTGAACTTAGAGCCAGATTCGATGAAGCAAACAATATCCACTACGCGGGCTTATTAGAAGAAGCAGGCTGCACCGTTTTATATGGCTTTGAAGAGTACAAAGTACACTCCAAAGTTTGCTTAATTACCAGAAAAGAAAGAAATAATATCCAGTACATCACCCAGATGGGTACCGGGAATTATAATGAAAGAACCTGCAAATTATACACCGACTTAAGTTTTATCACCACCAGTAAGGTTATCGGGGAAGATGCCATGCTATTTTTTAAGAATATGGCCATCTCTAATTTAAATGATGATTATGAAAAACTATTAGTAGCTCCTTTTGGTTTCAAATCCCAATTAATTGAAAAAATAAACCAGGAAATCGAAAAAGCCCATAAAAATCTCCCGGCCAATATTATCATGAAAATGAATTCTTTCTCAGATAGAGAATTAATTGACATGTTAAATAAAGCATCCACAGCAGGAGTTAAAATTAAATTAATAATAAGGGGTATTTGTTGCATAATTCCGGGATTAAAGGGCAAAACTGAAAATATTGAAATTATCAGCATAGTGGGTCGTTTTTTAGAACACTCCCGGATTTATTGCTTTGGTACTGGAGAGGATACTTCCATATATCTATCCAGTGCAGATTTAATGGTTAGAAATACTGAAAAAAGAGTGGAAGTGGCCTTTCCAATTGAAAATCCCATCTTAAAAAAAATGATAATGCACCTGCTGGAACTACAGCTCCAGGACAATGTTAAGGCCCGGAAAATTAATGCTAAAGGTGATTATGAAAAAATATATACCGGGGGTGAGCCCGTTGACTCTCAGAAATATTTCATGAATTATGATTTTTCAAAAATAGAAGAAGAATATGCACTAAAAGCATCCTTTTACTCCCGATTAAAGCATCTATTCAAATAATACTAATATCTTTTATCATATTTTCATTTTTTTATTTTTTCCATATCCTCAAATTGTTCACTTATCCAATCATAAATGGTTCTTTTAGAAGCAAGCTCCTGCAGGGCCTTCCATTTTTCATATCTTTTATCTAAACTCATTTCCAATGCATCATGATAGGCACGGGCAGTTTGTGTAATATCAAAGGGGTTGATTCCTATAACATGTTCTTTTAGATCTTCAAATGAACCTGCAGTTTCTGATAAAATTACCACGCCATGCTTTTGATTTACCACGGATGCCTCTTTAGGAACAATATTCATGCCATCAGCAATGGGATTTACAATAAGGCCATCATAATTTTTAAAGGCAGCCACCACCAGATTATAATCTGCCTTAAAAATATATTCTATAGGCTTCCAACCTGCTTTCCCATGTTTGGAGTTTATATGTTTTATTATTTCTTCTACTGCTTCAGAATATTCGGTATAATTTTTTATCTGTTGTCGGGTGGGCTTTCCTGTGGCCAGGAAAATGACTTTGGTTTTATATTCTGGATATTTTTCCAGAAATAGATCATAAGCCTTAAATCCCCTTATTATATTTTTGCTCAAATCGGCCCGATCAGTACGATAAAATAAAAACTTATCCCCTTTAATTCTGTTTATCAATTCTTCTTTTTTCTTTACATCAGGGTCATGTTCCATACGTTTAATACTATTATAATCCACAGAAATAGGATAACTTTTCACATGGGTATGGTGATCTTTATGGTAAATGATACCCTTTTTATAATCAACCTTCTCCACATAAGCACTACAGGTATGCAGAAAATTATCAACATAACGGGGAATATGAAATCCAAGGATGTTGTTGGATAATAGTCCATCTATTATAGATTTCTTCATATAATCGGGCAATATATTAAAATAATCTGCTTGAGGCCAGGGTATATGTATAAATTGAGTCAAAAACACATAATCCATCTTTTCACGAATATAAGCAGGACATAAGTAGAGGTGATAATCCTGAAGCATTATTAAAGGCTCTTTTTTATTTATCTTAGCCTCTTCAATAACTTTATCTGCAAAAACCTGGTTAAGATAAGTATAACCCTCCTTCCAGGCTTCATGGACATGATCATCAATATCAGGGGCATAAGGGCTGTTCCACATATAGTGTTGGATAAACCATAAAAGGGGGTTGCTTATGACACTGTAATAATCTTCATAACGGTCTCTATCTGTTACAACAAAAGAAATTTTGAATTTAGGATCCTCTTCAGGAATGAGAACTCTATGTTGGGGATATCTTCGGGCAACTTCTGCATCTTCCAGAGTCATAGCACTGGCTACCCAAACCCCGTTCAATGCTTCAACTAGTGGCATTAATGTTGAAACCAGGCCACCAGCACCTCTTTTCATCTTAATTTCATCATTAATTTTCTTAAACTCAACAGGACCTCGATTGGAAACTACAATTAAATTCTTATCCTTTAAAAATTTTAAAATCTTTTCATGCTGATTATATTCCATACAAGTATCAGTTAGCACCGAATTTTTATTGGATTTATTGTGTTCAGGAGTCATTTTTATATTTACACACTAATAATTAGGGATATGGTTATCTATTTTAAATAAAGGAAAGTATATTTAACATCTATTCTGGCTAATACCTTCAATCTTTCTTTTAACAGATTCAGTTAATTTATGAAGTTTATCTTCCGATTTTGATTCAATATAGGCTCTAATTAAAGGTTCAAATCGGGAGGGACGTATCAATATAAATGAATCTTTTAAATCCACCCTTATTCCATCCGCCCTGCTGATTTCATATTTTGAGGAATAATCTGCCTGAAATTGATCTAGAACATTCATTTTTTTTTCATTTTCGCAGGGTATGGTAAAAACAGTACGATTATAAGGGGGAACTTTATGTACCAGTTTAGATAGGGGCACATCTTTTTTGGCCAGGATACCTAACATCATAACCAGAGCGTATATGCCATCAAAGCAAGATTGAAATTGGGGAAAAACATACATTCCTGGTTCATCTGCCCCAAAAATAGCTTTATGATCTGAAATTTCTTTTAAAACATGTTTTATGGAGGTTTTAATCAACCTCCCGCCCTGCTTTTTTACGATATCATCCAATGCCAGGGAGGCCACAACAGAAGAGACAATAGTGCTTTTCGGATTTTCATTTAACATGAAGTGGGTAAAGATGCCGGTGGCTTCCTGATCCCGGATAATGTCTCCTTTTTCATTGATGAATATGATGTGGTCTTGATCATTATCCAGGTAAACTCCCAGATCCGCTCCAGCAGCAAAAACCAAATCAGAAATTAAGGATAATCGAGTAGGGCTTGGTTCAGGATAGCTTCTCTTTAAAAGGTTATCTGAGCATCCAATATAAACAGTTTCACATTCCAAAGTATCCATAATTTCAGGTATAAATGAAATTCCTTTTCCCTGAGCACAGTCTATAACTACCAGGAAATTTTTATTTTTTATTTCAGGAGCAGCATTTTCAAGCACGTCATGTTGATAGGTGTTTTCACCTTCATTTACATATCTTAAATCACCTATTTTATCCCATGATACTTTTTGGGCATGGCGCTGTTCCAGGGGTATTTCATGGGAACTTATAATCTTTATATTAACATCTTCCCCTCTAAGATGAGACTCACTTACTGTGATTACCACCTGGGCATTATATGCTTTTTTAGAATAATTTATAAGCGGAAGAGGTGCAATTCCAAAGTCCACCACATTTATACCGGCAGACATTAGTCCACTGGTAATTGATCTTTTAATCATTTGGGAAGCATTGGTAGCATCTCTTCCAATAAGAATGGTTCTACCAGGACCAATATAATTCCCAATTAACGTTCCGATATGGGATGCAAATTTATTGGAAATTTCAGTATTGGTCTTTCCACGAATATCCTGAATATAAACAGACATAATATCAGCTACATATTCTAAAACCATGGTGGTAATTAAACAGCATTACCTATATTGTAATTTGAATCAACAATAAAATCACGGGGAATCTTAACTTCACAGCCTATTATACATTTTGACTTAACCTGGCTGTAATGCCCGGCTCTAACCCGGCTACCTAATATGGCCCCTTTTTCAATGGTGGTACCCTCCTCTAAAAAGCAACCAGTATCAATAATACAGTTTTTAAGGTAAGAATTGGGCTTAATGGTGTTGTTGTCCAATATCACCGAACCAGATATATGGGTATTATCCCCTACCACCACGTTATTTCCCAGTACGGTATTGCGACCTATACGGCAATTATTTCCAATTTTACAATTTTTTCCAATAACCACCGGACCGTTTATCCGAACGTTATTCTTATTTTTGAAAAATACATGTTCTCCACACCATATGTCTCCAAAAATTCCAATTTTTTCTTTTAAAAGTGTTCCTTCTGGGCCCGGTAGAATATTTTTGTTTAAAACATCATAATTAGCTTGTAAATAAGTAGAAGGTCTGCCTACATCATTCCAGTAACCATGATGGGTATAACCATAAATTTCTGCTTCTTCCTCAATTAAAAGGGGAAAAATATCCCGGGAAAAATCAACTGCATTTTTTTGTTCAGGGATATAATCAAAGATTTCATTTTCAAAAATGTAAATGCCAGTATTGGCCATTTTACTAAAAACTTCATCTGGGGATGGTTTTTCTAAAAATTTTTTTATTTTTTTATTTTCGTCCATCACGGCAATGCCAAAATGGGTGGGATCTTTTACCGGGGTTAGAATGATAGTAGCCAGAGCATTTTTTTGATGGTGGAATTTCAATAATTCCTCCCAGTTAATATCCACCATAACATCCCCACTTATAACCAGGAAAGTATCATCCACTTTATTTTTACATTTTCTTACTCCTCCTGCGGTGCCTAGAGGACTTTTTTCCAGGGAGTAGCTAATCTGCAAATCAATAAATCTTTTTTTTAAACCCATTTTTATTTCATGGGGAAGGTAATTTAAGGTTAAAACTAACTCTTCTAATCCACAGGTCCTTAATCGTTCTATAATATAATGAATTAATGGCCGATTAGCCACGGGAATCATGGGTTTGGGTCTTATACTGGTAAGTGGACGAATACGAGTACCCTTCCCCCCGGCCATTACAATGGCTTTCATCATGTATATAAAATATAAACTTCAGAGCATATAAATCCTAGCAAAAAAAAGAATATAAGGCTTTTTATTGACTAAATAAACTTTAAATAATCTTTAATTTAGTTAATTAGCCATTTGAAAAATTTTTGAACTTCCCATACATTATTAACATAAAACTGGGCACTATTTTTTATAAAATCAGGTATTTCTCTGGATGAGACCAGTATGGTGGCGGATTTAATCTTTCTTTTATGTTCCAGTTCTTTTAATTTAGAAAAAGCATCAAAATCAGTAATATCATCTCCCAGATAAATCAATTTTTTTATGCTGTATTCTTTCACAATTTTCTCTAAAATAGTTCCCTTATCCTGAATTAGAGGAGGTTTGAGCTCTACAATTTTTCGGCCCTGGTCTATTCTAAGGTTATCCCCATTTAAAACTTGATTCACGGTTTCATATATTCTTTCACCTAATTCGTGATCTTTTTTACATTTCCGGAAGTGTAGGGATAAACATATTCCTTTATTCTCCAATTGCAAACCTTCAATATTTAAAGAATCCTCATTTTTTAGTTTTTGAACTAATTCCTGCATAAATGCCCGATATTTTTCTGCACCTTTTACTGTGATTATTTTACCATCTTTTAAGTATTCAAGTCCATGGTTTCCAGAATAAAAGAGTCCTTCTACTCCCACCATCATGGTTACCTGGGAGAGGGACCTTCCACTGATAACCCCCACTATTTTAAATTTTTTATTTAGCTGTGCCAATAATTCTTTCATAGAATCACTTACTACAGCTTCTTCAGGGTTAGAAACTATTTTGCTGATAGTACCATCTACATCAGTCATTATGGCAGTATTTAAATCGATTTTAAAACTTTGCAATTTATAAAGCTTATTAAAAAGATATTGGGACATAAAATCTCCTTATTTTTCCTATTAATCTTATTATAATACTAATAATCTGCTAAAGAGTAGAAACTATCCGGTATCTGGATTTAATATTAACTTTTTAAGGGATTCAATTAGATTAGAAGGATCCTCAGCAACTACAGAACTTCCAAAAAGTTCCATACCTCCCATGTCTACGGTAGATCTAAATATAGGTCCACGGTCTACTATATTTATAATGTATGGCATTTCATATTCCTGATCCATGGGGGTAGGTGAAAGGGCAAGATTGAAACTGTCTACACCTAGAACATCAATGAAATATCTTAAAATTTCATAGGTGACTTTAATCATTTTTTTATTTTTTAAAGGACTTTCCGGGGATAGAATTACAATATCCTTCTCTTTGGTAGGAGTGATACTGGCCATAACCTGACAATTTTCAGTAGAAAAGGCTAAACCAAGATCATGATGGGCCTGATACCAGTCTTGAAAATAATCTCGCCCGGTTTTTTTATTATACCTTAAACTCGCAGCTTTTAAATTTTGCATCCGGGCATAATAATTACCTTTACTCATTAAAATCTGGGCATGGCCATGTACCTGGGAGGCCCCTGCTTTATATAAACAGTTCCAGACCATAAAAGGAAATTTACACTGTTCATCATATTCATAAGCTTTTTTAAACCATTTAAAAGCAGTATGGAAGTAATCTGATATTTCATTTAAACTGAATTCAAGTGGATTATGATTCTTGAATATTATTAAACTGCTCCATACATCATATTTGGCAATATTGGATGCAGTAACCGAATATTTACCTGTAACTCTCCCAAATACATCGGAGGGAGTTGAATTCAGAGGATTACAAAAATCACAATTTTTTTTTGAATTCTCAATAATATTTCTAAGCTCTTCTTTATGTTCCGGAGAATCTTTATTTTTCATCCCTGGCCTATTTATTCTCAAATGATTAAAAAGAGCACCTTCATGGGTCCATTTATTATAAGTTTTTATAATGCCCTGGTTTTTAATATTAAACCTTACATCTTCCTGTTTATCTGATCCCTGCTGATTATTGTTTGATCTGAAATATGCTTTAAATTTATTTTCAAGTTCAGAAGGCATCTCCATGATCCCTATACCAAAATCAACATCATAAATGCTGATTAAAACTTTATATGATAACTTATCCGTCTTTTTTAATTCATTTATCCTTTCTTTTAAATTAATGATGGAATTCATAAATAATTCCTCAGGAGGTTACATTCACTTAACTATTTCATTAAAGAAATAACCATCCAGAATCCTAAAATGGCACTCAGGGTAAATCCAATAACTCCTAAAAAAGGCAAACCCAGAATCAGAATTCCTTTATCACTTAGTATGGTTAAAGAGGAACCAATTAACAGTGCGGATATGATAAGGGCCATGGAAATCTTATTACTTATTCTTTCCAGGTCTTTATGCTCTACTTCCAGGGTGAACTTACCTTCCTCTATTTTATAGAGGGTGCGGTTGATGGAGTGGGGTAATGTTTTTAGAAGATGCTCTACTTCAAATATATTGTCCTTAATAAAATCAACCAGCTTAAATGGACTGAATTTCTTTTTAACGATTTTTATGGTCATTGGTTTTAGTATTTCCACTGCATTGAATTCAGGATCCAGCTGCAAACCCAATAAAACAAATTCACGAGGTAAAGAAACACCGTATTTTCTCATTAAAGATACCAGATCCTCCATTCCTCCCTGAATACCTTTTAATTCAGTTCCATAGTACCTGTACATTAAATCAGTGAGGTCGTATTTTAAGGATCTACTTCGGGCATCTTGTTCCAGAATATCCATATACATTAACTGGTTAATAATGCCATTAACATTGGTATCCATGAAATAAATGAATAATTCTGCCAGATTCTCCTGGAAATCAGCATCCAGAATTCCCATCATACCAAAGTCTAAAAAACAGATTACATTATCCTCCAGAATATAAATATTGGCAGAGTGGGGATCGGCATGGAAAAATCCATCTATCATTATCTGCTTAAAATAGGATTCAACCCCCCTTCGAGCAATTAACTTAGGATTGAATTCCTGGGGATGGAGTACCACCTCTGATACTTTAGTACCTTTAACCAGCTCCATGGTCATTACTTTAGGAGTACAGTAAGGAGCATGGGTACGGGGAACATAAACATAGTCCACATCTTTAAAATTGTTATTAAAAACATTAATATTCCTTACTTCCTGAATATAATCAATTTCTTTTAAAATAGAGCGTTCAAATTCATTAACTATTCCCGGGAGATTATAATTACGTGCCGGGGGTATGAATTCATCTATCCGTTTGGCTAAAAATTTCATCATACTTAAATCAGTTTTTACCAGTTCTTCTACACCTGGTTTTTGTATTTTAACTGCTACCTCCCGATTATCATTTAATACAGCCCGGTGAACCTGTCCAATAGAAGCTGAAGCCAGGGGTTCTTCATCAAATTCTAAAAATAAATTTTCTAAACGATCTCCCAGTTCACTTTCCACCACTTTGCGAATCAACTTAAAATCAAGGGGGGATTATCATCCTGCAACTTGGAAAATTCCCGGGCAAAATCATCTCCCACCAGATCAGGCCGGGTACTTAAAGTCTGACCTAATTTTATATAAGTGGTTCCTAATTCCTGCAAAACCTGTCTTAATCTAACTGGAAGAGTTTCATCCAGTTCTTCAATGGATTCATATTCATAGGAATGATCTATTAGAGGTATCTTACTTTTTAATTGAATTTTTATGGCCACAAAACCAAAATCATACTTATTAAGGACAGTAATAATCTCATTAAGTCGCTTCAAATTAGGCTTATTACTTCTCCAAAGTTTCATATATAATAGTTATATCTGGATTTAAATAAATTTTAGCCTTAAAATCAAATTAAAACTTCTCCAACATTTTACGGTATACTTCCTTTAAATCTCCCTGTGAACGATTATAAATCATCCTTAAAATTAACTCGGGAGTACTACGGGCCATGTAATTAATACGGGGTGTACGATCCACAATTAAATTATAATCCTCATCCAGCCCACTGGCTTCAATTCCATCCACCCTCACGGTGGAATGTTTCATCAGTTCCCGGGCCATGTGGGTGACTATAACGGCAAAGGAATTAGAATTTTGTATAAATTCGATGAAACTGGATATGATTTTTACTGCTGCTTCTAATTCAGTTATAGCCTCTAATTCATCCAGAAGAATCAATTTTTCACTATCTTTAATTACAATGGGCATGAAAGTATGGAGGAATGATTCAAATGCACCGGCATCCAGGGATCTTTTTTTAGAAAAAAAGTAAATCTCATCTAAAATTTTCACCCGGGCATTTTTAGCACAAACCGGAAGCCCCATCTGGGTCATAATCGATATCTGGGCCAGAGTTTCCAGTAAAGTGGTCTTTCCTCCACTATTAGCTCCAGTAAGTAAGGCCACATTTTCGGGATAAGAAAGATGATAATCTATTCTCTGCACATCCTCTTCCCGGGCCAGATTTAAATGTAAGGCACCCTCCAGGGAGAACTCATCACCAATTTCCGGCACCTCCAGCTGATAGAAATGGGCAAAACATCCCAGTGCAAATTCATAATCAAATTCCAGGGCTTCTGATATTTCTTTTTCGACTTTTTCTTTTAATAAAGAAAGCTGGCCTGCTGCTTTAACCTTTTTATCAAAAGCTTCTATCTGGTACCGGGATATCTCCCTTTTTTTAATTCTTTCTACTTCCTGCTGGTCTATCTCCAGGGGGTAGGTGGGAAAGAAAGGATCAAACTCCACACCAGTTTCAATTTTTATTTGATCCCTCGCTTTCCTGATAACCTGATCAAATATTTTTTCTATCTTGGGAGGCAAACCCTGATTTAAAAGGTGCAGAACTTCATCTCCTTTAAGATCCACTTTTTTAATGGATTCTTTTAATACACCATCTGCCTCTACCCTGGCATTTTTAACCACATTATCAAAATCTATTTCCCGGGATTCCAGTCCCTGTAAGGTGGATAGTATTTCCATTACTTCCCCCAGCACACTTTCTTTTTTTAGAATTCCTCTAAGTTCCAGCACCTGGCGGAAAATATCCTCATTATCTTTAAAATAATTCAATTCCACATCCGGTATAATTTCAGCCATATCTGCTTGCAGGGATATCATAATCACATTACCGGCATCATCTAATTCTATCTCCCCACTGGAGTAAAGATAGAACACCGTTTCATACTGCTGTATCTCCCTAGATTCCACATTACTAATCACCGGGTAATATTGATTAATCCCTATCTCCATCAAATAATCCATATCTTCCTGATTTTCTACTAGAATGGCCTTTGAAGGATCATATAATGGTTTAGAAGTTTTAGGAAGGTGTAAATTTTTAAGAAGGCCAGTTACTTTCTCTAAAGGTAAAGTAGACACCATTTTTCGGGATTTATTTACTAAATCCAGTCGCTTCTGTATTAATTCCCGGTGGGTTGTAGGGGCCAGCAGCAAAATTTTATTGCGGGCATGGCTGGTGTGAGCATACTCCATTATTTTTTCTATAATCTCTTCATATAACTGCCGGGATCGATCTGTTTTTAAAAATTTTTGAGCAGGATTACCTAAAAGTCCATTTACTATTTCAATGGCCTTTCTTTGACTAATTCCTTCAATAGAGGCTAATCTATCTACTTCATAATTTTCAATAACCTTCACCAGCTCTTCTTCTCCACCCAGTTTCAAAATAATCTTCTGGGCCATCCGTTCTCCCACCCCTTTAATAGTGGTGAGATCCAATTTTTCTGCCATGCTTTTTTCCTTTAATAGTTGCTTAATATAAAATTATAACCGCCTTAATTCCACAAATAGTTTTTTCCTAAATTTTAAATTTTATCTTTTTAATTTATTTTTCCAATCCTCGCCTGAAATTACCGGAAGTTAGGCCGCCCTGGGAGATATTTTTTATGCGCCTTTTAGTCTGCTTTAAATCATGTTTAAAATCGGGGGAGCTTAAACTGGATAATGTTTCCTGATACAAAGTCAACATCTTCTTCAGGTAGGCACCGCTTTTTCCCCGGGCATCTAAGGCGAAATTATTAATCCCAATTTTAATTAAAAAAGGCAAATAATCCACCAGACAGGTCTCCACAGAATTTAAAATAACAGTATTGCAATCTGCACCTATTTTAACTGGAAAAACATGATTTTTCTTGTCTTTCAGGGCCCAGTATGCGGAGGAAAGGTTGGTTTTAGTGGTGAGACTTTTAAGTAAATCCACTGTAATTAGACCTTCTTTACTTAGCAGGGATTCAATATTGCCCTGAACCACCAGTTCCATATCTTTTGAATCCTCTTGTAGGGAAGAACATAGCTCTGCCAGGTCCTTTTTAGAAAGTTCACCAGAAAGGGTAAGGGTAGAAAATAAGGGCACTAACTTTTTTAAACTAAAACTGTTCCAAATATTAAGGGCTGCTGAACCATATATTGCCCTATCTGGATATTTTTTTTGAATATAATCCGCGGTACCGGGATGGGATACCATTATCCCTAATTCCGGGGGGCTTTTTTCTAAAACATCTTTAAAGAATTTTAAAAGCCCTGGATGGGTGATGGAGGGCCACTTCCAGACTAATTGAACAGAAGATGATTGGCTTAAATACAGGGCCTCTTTTAACATATTTAACATATTATCCCGGCTATACTGCAGAGGACGCTTACTTTTCATTATACACTTTTTTACTAACTGGGGTGGTGATAGTAGTGGGGCTTCAAAGTAAATCCTTTTCACCCCTGATTCTAGAGCGGATTTTAAGGTGTCCATCTCATCCACATAGGCTGATAATTTAACTTCCGGTAAAATATCACCCTTCAGTCTGGAAGGGGAAGATTTAAAAGAGGGTTTAGAACTATTTTTCAGGGAATTCTTAAATATTTCCAGGGATTTTCTGGACTTTTTTATTTTTTCGGGACCCGGCCGATAACTTTCTATGATTTTAGTTTCCAAATCCACTATAACTTCTCTTCTAAGTTTATTCAATTCACTTAAAGGAGTAAAAAGTCCTCCCGGATAATCCATATTTTTTATTTCCACCACAAAAGGTTTATCACCGGTTTTAAGCAGCTGTTTTTTAATTTGATTTTCATGCAGTGGTTTTTTTATGGCCTTCTCCATGGCCTTTTTTCCAGTAACCTGGGAAGAAATTCCAGGAGTTTCTTCACCCTTTACTTCCCCTTTTAATACCGGGAAATTATTTTCATCTAAATGGAAGGAAAAATTTAAAGTTTGAGCTGATCTTTTAACGTTTGAGGTATCTGAAGTGGATATTAAATCCATTAAATCCTTTTTTCTACTTAAATATACTTTAGAACCTTTTTTAACTGGAAAATTAGCCCTTAAATACATTTTTTTCCCTTTAAAAACCGGAGCTTCATTTAAATCCATACCCTTAATGGGGAAGTTATCCTCTGGCTTGAAATAGATACCATCACCCTTTTCGGGATGGATTTGAGACTCTAAATCTATTTGGAGCTCTTTTTTTTTCAGGGAATAATTTAAAACGGTTCCTACCAGTAATCCTCGATGACCGGGTTTTTCCATCCCCATGAATTGGGCACCGGATTTATTAAACATCTTACCCGGGGTAAAGCCCCGATTAAATACCAGTTTAAGTGCTTCTAAATCTTCAGTGTCAGGCTTCCATTTTCCCTGACTAATCTGGTCTAAGGCCTTACGATAGATACTCACCACCACAAAAACATAATCCGGGGACCTCATACGCCCTTCTATTTTTAGACATCTGATTCCAGATTCAACTAAATGCTTGAGATTTGTATAAAGGGAAAGATCCCGGGTGGAGAGCAGGTATTCATCATCCAGTTTTATTTTTTCAAGATTTATTAGCCGTCCGTACTGGTCTTTTTCACCTTTAAGGAGCTGGTAAGGTTTTCGACAGGGCTGGGCACAAATACCCCGGTTGCCACTTCTACCTCCAATTACAGAAGATAAGAGGCACTGGCCAGAGTAACCATAACAAAGCGCACCATGCAGGAATACTTCCAGATCCAAACTAGTTTTATCTCCCAGCAGGGTAATTTCATTATGAGAAAGTTCTCGAGAGAGCACCACTCTTTTAAAACCATTTTTTTTAGCCCACTTAAGCCCATCCTCATTATGAATGGTCATCTGGGTGGATGCATGTAAATCTAATTCACCAACAATTTCCCGGGCAATTTTTAACACCCCCAGGTCCTGAATTAAAATCGCATCCACTCCCATATGATATAAGCTTTGGAGATACTCAGCCATATCCGCTACTTCAGACTCTTTAATTAAGGTATTAACCGTTACATAGACTTTGGTGCTACGTAAATGAGCATAATTCACCGCTTCTAATAATTGGGAGTGGTTGAAATTATCGGCATATCGCCGGGCTCCAAATTTTTCACTTGAAAGATAAACAGAATCTGCACCAGCTTTAATAGCAGCTTTTAAAGATTCAAAAGATCCAGCAGGAGCTAATAATTCAGGAACTCTCTTCAATACTATAATCCTCCCAAAATAAGAAATAAAAAAAGAATTAATAATTTAACTACTTGATTTCTGTCAGCACTTCCGAGACTATCTTCAAAAATTTCTCTACAATACGTCTGTTTTTTTCTTCGCTGGCTTTTATCTGGTTTTCAGAAAGTTTACGATGCACAGCCAGAGCATAAAGATTAGCCAGCCTGCTTAATAGTTCTAAATCATGATCTTGATAGGGTTCTTCTGCATTAGCAAGAGCAATCTGCCCCACCAGCTCCCCATCCATAATAGCCGGTACAGAAAGGAATCTATTTATTTTCACATGACCTTCTGGTGTTCCTATAGAGCGAGGGTCATTATTAGGATCATTGGTCATTAAGGGTTCTTTGTTATCCAGTACCCATCCCCATAGTCCTCCTACTTCATTAAAATTGAATTCAGTGGAAAATATGTCACTAACATGACATTTTTCATATACCTGGGGTGTCACACTGAAGCTTTTTAGATTTTTTGTTCCCGGTTCCACATAGCCTACAAAACAAAATTGGCTTCCAGTTAAACTCACTGCATAATTTAAAACATTTTTTGATATTTTTTCCAGTGAAATAGGATTTAAAAGTTTTTGGGATAATTCAGCCAGGGAATTATTAACATTCAGCTCCCATGAAAGAGCTTTTTTAGCTTCTTTTAAATCACTAACATCTCTAAAAAGCCCAACAATACCAATTATTTCATCTTTTTCATTTTTAAGAGGTGAAATTGAAGTCTGGAAGTATAATTTCTCTCCGGTAAAGTGGGTGGACCATTCATAAACCACACTTTCTCCCTGTAAGACCTTAAGATTATGCTCATGATGGATTTTGCCTTCCTCACCAAATATTTCTAAAGGGGTTTTACCTATAAAATCGTCTTTATTAAGGCCATATCGTTTTAATTGTGGCTCGGAAATCATGGTGCATTTTTCATCCATATCCATGGTGAAAAGAATATCATTCATGGAATTAACCATTATACGGTATAATTCCTCGCTTTTTTTAAGCTTGATATCCATTTCATATTTATATAAGGCCACCTCAATTACACTGTGTAATTCCCTATCTTCAAAAGGTTTGATTATATATCCAAAGGGACCGGTAATCTTGGCCCTTTTCAGGGTTTTTTCATCAGAATAAGCAGTCAGGTATACGATGGGTATATTAAAACGTTCAGTAATTACAGAAGCTGCTTCAATCCCATCCATTTTGCCTTTAAGTACAATATCCATTAGTATTATATCTGGTGAAGTTTCTTGAGCCTTTTCAATAGCTTTTTCTCCAGAGGATACAGTTGCCGTTACTTCATAACCCAGGCTTTCCAGCCGCTGGCCAATATCAATAGCCACTATACTCTCATCTTCCACCACCATGACTTTTGTCTTAGACATGCTCCACCTCATAAAACATTTTAAGCCTTATCTTGAATAATATTTGAACTAATTAGCTTTTATAAGTATTCTTTATAATTTAGCATATGATAACCTATTTTTATCATGTTATCTAAATGAAGTTTATGTATATTTGTCTGGAGGGAATAGATGGTTCCGGGAAATCTACTCAGATAGAACTCCTGGAAAAATGGTTAAAAGAAATGGGCCATACGGTGGAAAAGGTGGTGGAACCCACTTCCTCCCCGGTGGGTATTTTAATAAGGGAAATGCTGCAGGAACCACAGGCCACTGATTCCCATTTTCAAAAAGTCCTGGCTTTACTTTTTGCAGCGGATCGTATGCTTTTAATGGATAAAATTCAACAGGAAGAAAGCCAAAATAAAATAATTATTTCGGATCGTTGTTTTTATTCCAGTATGGTTTACCAGAGCCCTTCTTCGTGGATAAATGAAATAAATAAGTATATTAGAAAACCAGACCTGGTTTTACTCCTGGATATCGATGTGGATACTGCTGTTTCCCGCTGCCAGGGCCAGGACCAATTTGAAAAAAAATCTTTTTTAAAAGAAGTAAGGTCTAAATACCTGGAAATAGCTAAAAAACATGATTTTTTTGTTATAAATGCCAATACAGGTATAAATATGGTTCATAAAAATATAAAAAAAGTAGTGGCCCCTCATCTGGGTATCTGTGATACTGGTATCTTATAAACGAGAACTTTTTTTAAAAAATTAGCAATTCTAGAAAATAATTATTTCATTATTTTTTATTTTCTAATTCATTTATCCTCTCATTAAGGGCTTTAACTAAAAAATCTCTAACTTTTTCCAGTTCCTTTACCTCTCCTTGTAACATCGGGCCGTAATCAGTATGGACCATCTCTACTTTGTAGTTTTCCATAACTTCTGCCATGATTAAACCGGTAACTCCCGGGGGGATTCTCATTTCATGTAACATTATTATCACCTGACTATTTTCCAATAAATAATAAAATTTTATAACTAATCTGAATAATTTTTTTCCATATACTCTCGGACCGGTGCTAAAATATCAATTAAATACTCACCCACAGAATTTTTAAGATCCAGAGGATGCAAATCGCCTTTTTCATACATTTCAACTAGTTCCAGATAGGATAGCTGCAGGTTCCCTCCGAATTTTTCCGGACGCTTGATTATTATGTGCTCATTTTCTCTAAAGATGAAATGCCGGGCCATTTCCATCACCGGGTTTTTATCCACTTCCTGAGCAGGACAGTAACTTTTTTTAAGTTTTTTCTTAATTTCAGCTGGTGAATCGTCAATGGCAATAAAATTACCCTTACTGGAGGACATCTTATCACTCCCATCGGTACCATGCAAAAGAGGAGTGTGTATGCAAACTGGTGCTTCCTGATTCAGGCGAGGTAGATTTTCCCGGGCCAGCATATGAATTTTCCTTTGCTCCATACCACCTAAAGCTAAGTCTGCTTCTAGGGATACCATATCCACCACCTGCATCAGGGGATAAATCACTTCTGCCACCTTATGGTCTTCTGAATCTCTAGAAATTTGGGCCATACTTCTTTTAGCCCGAACCAGAGTGGTTAAAATGGCCAGTTGATATACCTGATCAGTATATTCTTTTTTAGTCTGGAAACTGGATCCTAAAATGAATTCTGTTTCACTTGAAAGTCCCAAAGCTAAAAAACAATGTTTATTATACTGGGCCACATCTTTAATTTCTTCCAAACTGCCTTTGCCATTTAAATAAGCATGATAATCGGCTAAAAGTATCTTGATTTTAAAACCTGCCTTCTGGAGGTCTATCATTTTCATCACAGTAATGGCATGCCCGAGATGGATTTTCCCCGAAGGTTCATACCCAATATAGGCCACTGGATTTTTTTTATTTAATTTTTTTTCCAGCTCTTCTGGACTTATAACTTCCAGGGTTCCTTCACTTATCAGTTCCATCTTTTTTTCCAGGTCCATGTAATCACCATTAGTTTAAATTCCATATAAAAGTTATTAAATTCCATTAAAACCAATCAAAATCTTTTTATACCTATTTAACGCAGATAAACTTATTTAAATTATAATTATTGCTAAATATTCCTAAAATTGACATGATTTAGTTTATTACCTTTAAAAGAGGATAGATTCTTCTTTTTTATAAGATGATATAGATTTTTCCTTCTATTTCCAGTACATCCACCTCATCACCTATACTTAACTTATCATAATCTGGATTGATTTCCAGGTCTATTGGTTCAAAGGTGGTGGGATGTAATATTTGAATAGAATGGGGGGTTTTGGAAGTAAGGGTTGTTTTTTGAATATCTTCCAGGTGTCCTATTAATTTAATGTTAGCATAATCCTTCCACAGTATGCTGAATTTTTCCTGGTTAATCAAATCTCTAACTATTATCTTTCTAGAATCAAGGGATTTTACCTGGGCTAAACGATCATTATACTGGATAAAATCATCTATACTAAATTGGGGGAGGCGTAAAGATATCCAGGTACGGTAAAGTCCCTTTCCAGTGGACTTATCCTGTCCCATAAGCCGGGGTGATTCCTTTACCAAACCTCCCAGCTGTTCCCTTAATTTATTGATTAATTTTTTAGCTGCCTTTTGAGAACCGATATAGTAATCCATTCCTTCTTTCATAGGGGTTCTCTGGGTGATATAGGCCATTCTATTCTTTTTTTCAAGCTTATTCAAGTTAAGGGCTATAATTTCATCAGCCAGGGCTATTTCTTCCTGATAAAGAGGCCTATTATCTGCTCTTAACTGGATAACTGATTCATAATAACCAGAAGCGATTTTACTACAATCCGGGCACACAGTTTTATTCAAACGGACTGTAGTTTTATATTCTTGAGTAATTTCTTCACCAAAAACTACTCCTTTTGCTATAACCCTGCAATCTGCCAGAGATCCTCTCCGGTGAATTATTTCTAATTCTATTTCTACATTTTCTGCCATAGGGGAGACGTGGATATTTTCCTCCAGGGCCTGGTAAATGATTTCTTCTTCTGGTAAACCCAATTCTTTCCACTTTCCTTCCTGGATCTGGGAGTGACAGGAAGTGCACAGGGTTACTATTATTTCACTTTCCAACTTCAAAAGATAGAATTCTTTCAAAAAACAAGTTTTACATAGTCCTTCAACTAATTGTGTATCGGAACTACCGCATTGGGGACAAAACATATATAATTACCTTAAAAAATTTATAAAAAAGTTACAGGGGGTTGATTTTTAAAAAATCCACCTGCAATTAATAATATTTTATTTTAAATTGAATTATAAGGTCTTTAGAGGAGCTTTAGCACCACAGGCCTCACATTTGAGAATGAAAATCCGGTCTTCCCTTATAATCCGGGTATCAGGCCGGTTACACTCATGGCACATTACAAATTTCTGCACATAATCGTCAACCCTTTCATTAATCAGGTAATGAGTAAATTTACCTTGCATAATGGCTCTTCCACCTTCCAGGTTTCCTGCTGTACCCAGTTCTCTTAAAAGGAATTTTAAAAGGTGTTGGGGGTCCCGGTTCAGAGCATCGGCAATCTCCCTGAAATTTTGAATAAAGGTCCGGTTTCCCTGAATAACAGAATAAGCTTTAGGAACACTAAAACGCTTGGATTCAAATACTTCAGGCGGTAATTGATCAATGGCCCGTTCTAATAAGTTTTCATAATCTGACATAATATACCTCCAAATAATATAGTGGGGGAATAGCACATTCCCGTAATTAAATATTTAAAAGGATTTTATAAAAAAATCCTAAATTTTTTAGTATAAATTACCCTTAAAATAAGGTTCTATTATAATAAATTGCCCTTAAATTCTTTAAAAGTTTAAAAAGGAATTAAACTACTTTAAGATATCCTCTTGTAGGCTCGAATATTACTCCTTTATGTTTAAGGACCCTTACCAGTTCCTCTACTTTTTCGGGGCTTACAGTGTATCTATCTCCCATCTCAGATATAAGAATATTGGTAGGTGCCTTACCATTATATTCCTCTTCCAGTTCCTTAATAACTTCCACCAGGATACGGAATTTATCCCGCTCTGATTTAGGGGGCCTACCTTCCACCTTATCAATGTCTATTTTACCTGTTTCAGGGTCATATCCCACTTGTTTTAGACAGGCCTGCTGTAATTTAATGGCTTTTTTAGCATCTTCTGCATCCACCACACTTTTGAGTTTTATTTTGGCACTGGCTTCAGAAAGACGTATTATAGCCTCTAATTGTCGGGCAGTAATGGGAACTGGTGATTCATCATCAGAAGCACTATTACGCATGGATACATAAAATTCTTCCAGAACATCCATAGCCCCTTCGGATAACACCGGGTGGCTGTGACGGCGAGCATAGGCAATATATTTTCTTAATAACTCCGGATCGATTTCATAGGGCATGGAGTCTTCTTTGTGAATACTTAATATGTGACGGGCCAGAGCACGGTCCTTTTCCATATCTGGTTTATCCTCCACCACAAAAATCAAATCAAAACGGGATAAAATGGTAGACGGTAGTTCAATTTGCTCTGCTAGAGATTTGAAACTATCAAAACGACCAAATTTAGGGTTAGCAGCTGCTAAAACAGAACAACGTGAATTAAGGGTGGCCATGATACCGGCCTTGGCTATGGATATGGTCTGCTGCTCTAAAGCTTCGTGAATAGCGGAGCGGTCTTCTTCCCTCATCTTGTCCAGTTCATCCACACAAACATTTCCCCGATCCCCTAATACCAGTGCACCGGCTTCCAGAGACCATCCTCCCAATTCATCTCTTACTGCTGCAGCAGTTAAACCCACCCCACTGGTACCTTTACCACTGGTGTAAATACCCCGGGGGGCTAGCTTGGATACATATTTAAGCATCTGGGACTTACCAATACCGGGATCCCCTACTATAAGAATATGTATATCTCCCCTTAAACGGGTTTTATCTTCCAGTTCTTTTCCAGATCCACCAAATAATTGCAGGGCAATAGCTTCTTTAACATCACGGTAACCGTGAATGGAGGGTGCAGTGGATTTAATTATTTTTTCATAGATGTGTTCGTCCCGGGATAGCTCCTTGATGTTTTCTTCATCTTCAGGAGATAACAATAGCTCTTCAAATTCCTGTTCCAGGTGTTCAATGAAATTACCATAGATATAATTTTTAAATCGACGAGTTTTTTCATCCCGTACGGTACGCAGGGTACCGGTTATCCGGACAATATCCCCGGGGGTGAGTGAATCCACCAGATCATCTTCCAGCACCACCAGTATTTGACGGGGCTGCTCCCCTCCGGAAAGGTTTTCCAGAGGTTCCTGGACTTTAACAGTCTGAGTATCCATAAACTCGGATTCTTCCTGCAGCAGTCTAAAAGAACGACCTCCACAATCAGAACACAGGGAGGGTTCGGCAATCATGTTGCTGGATTGGGATACTTCATGCAAACGCATGCATCCCCGGCATTCGAACATGGCAGTTATAATCCGGGGTCGTATTTCATCGGTTTTTCTAACAATACCATCTACTGATAAAAATTTTCCAATAAATTTACTTCTTAAAAACCTTAAGGGAATATTATTGGTTACATTTTCTAATCTAATATTCAAATCAGCATTTTTTCGTAAAGGATCTATATTTTTAATAGCTTTTTGGGAAGCACGAATAACCTCTTCTGGTTTTTCAATAAGAAGATCAGCTAAATCTGGATCAAACATTTCCAGGTCCAGATAATCTATAACCACTGAACGCTGGTCAGGATATTTTTCTAAAGCTTCAAAGACGTTATCTTTGTACTTGGTTGAGAAAAATTCCTCAAATTTAGCCAGTGAAGTTTTGGTTTTATCAGTTGCATGTGTCATTATGCAAATATATAACCCTATTAATTATAAATGATTTACTGGAAAAAAAATTTACAATTTATACCTTTATAAACCATGAATATTAGATAATAAAAAATAGCATTCTAATACTTTTAATAAGTATTATACTCAGTTTATATAAAATTTTTATTTACTTTAAAAAAACAAATATATTCAATCTCCTTTTTTAGCAGGTGTTTTTATGAAAAAATCAAGATTAAACTTATTTAAAGTTACTTCCATGAGCATATCGGTCCTGGGCGTGCTGATGATAGTAGCCACCATTCTCATATTTGCCTATATTGGTGTGGATTTAATATCTTCCAGCATATCATCCAGTGTGGATAGTGGGTCTGCTTATGATCAACTGGCAGTATTAAAAACAGATCTCTCAACTCTGGAGGTTAATTATGATTCTGCAAAAACTGAAGCCTATCGTACCGGAAATAATGATATCCAGAAGCAGTACGTCAATGCTGAATTAGAACTGGTAAAGGCTCGATCGGCAGTGGGGGATGTGGAAAGTGCACTATCGGCCAACTTACCTGCTGAAGAAGTTCAAAATAGAATTGGAATAGCCAATACTCAACTTAGAGCCGCAGAACAAGCTTTAGCTGATTTAAGGGCTAGATTTTAATTAAAAAATTTCACCTTTTTTTATAAGGGTTTATTTTATTTTATGGAGAATAATGGCCCTAATAACCCTTAAATCCCATTCCAATTAAATACATTTCTGCACTTTTCTTTCTAGAAGAAGCAGGTTTGGTGGTTTTCACCACTTTAAATTCGGTTTTTAATTTTTTTATAAGTTCTTCATACCCGGGGCCCTGAAATGATTTCATTAAAAGATTTCCCTGGTCTTTTAATATAGTTATACTGATTTTTAAAACACTCTCCCCTAAATCCATAATCCTAAGCTGGTCAATATCTTTTATACCGGAAAGGGAGGGGGAGGCATCTGAAATTACCACATCTGCTTTTCCACCTATTTTTTCTGTGATGGATTTCTGGATTTCATCCCGGGTAAAATCTCCCTGAATAAAGTGGAAATTATCTTCAGCAAATGGTTTAATCCTTTGTAAATCCACACCCAGAACTACACCTTCTTCTTCCACTCTCTCCAGAGCTACCTGGGACCATCCTCCAGGAGCAGCACCGAGATCCACCACCACATCTCCTTTTTTAATAATCCTGAATTTTTTATTTAATTGTTGCAGTTTGTAGGAAGCTCGGGAACGATAATTTTCTTTTTTAGCACTTTTGTAGTAGTGCTCCTTTTTTTTCTCTACCTGCCATCTTTTTCCCATGATAATTACCTTTTTTTTTTAATGTCTTACTTTTTGAAATTCACTGATTTACAGGGGTCTCCCACTTTAATTATTTCTGAATCAACATTGCCCTTTTCAATTTCCAGTAACATGATGGTGGGATCTGATAAACGGGGTACAGTGGCACTCCCCGGGTTTAACATTAAAATGCCTTCTACTTCCTTTATAAATGCCCAGTGAGTGTGACCGGTGATTAAAACTTCCACATCCAGTTCCAGGGCAATATATTTTAATTGCTGGGTATCTCCCCGGGGATAAACTTCCCCATGATTTAAACCTATTTTTATTCCTTCAATCTCAATTACTCTGCTTTTAGGAAGTTCCAAACCACCATATCTATCCATGTTCCCCTGTACGCAATAGGTAGGGGCCAGAGATTCTAATTCTTCTTTAACTTTAAGGGAAGTTAGATCTCCACAATGTAAGATCATATCCACACTTTTGAAGATACTTTTAACCATATCTGGTATTTCAGAGGCCCTTTCAGGTATGGGGGTGTCGGATAATACGCCAATTCTCATTTCAATCTCCTGGGATTTCATAGTTTTTTTAGTAAAGTATGGTTTCAGGAGTATTAAAGTTAATTAAAAAAAAATAGTAAAAAAAATTAAAAAGGTTTAATTGGATATAGCAGCTCCAATAGCTCCTCCAATACCCATGGAAACCATGTACTGTATTAGAGCACCTATAAATAGTACTAAGCCACTTAATGCACCTACTGCAAAACCTGCAAGCCCTGCAGCGACTGTACCTAGAATAGTTATCAATATGGCACTTAATAATCCGCCAAACGCTCCTGCAACTGAAGCATTCCAGAAACCATTAAATGCTCCCCCTTTAACTATTATACCCACTACAAAACCGGCCAATAGCAATCCTATAAATGATCCCCAATCAGGACTAAATTGCGCCATAATTCCGGGAAATACTAAGGATAAAATAAATCCCACAATTACTGCACTCCATTTTACCATTACCCCACCTCCTTTAGATAATATATGGGCCTTGCAACTTTATATAATTTTTTTATAAGCAGGTCTAATTTAAAATGATTAAGTCTTGATGTAGTTAGAATTAGAGCCTATGGAAGAGTACAAGATTAGATAATATATTTCAAGGACCATAGTATCCTTTTTCACTTTGAAGTAGCACGGTTTCCAGGCCCAGATCATTTAGAATATTTTTTATCTCTATCATTTCCTTCCAGTCGGGTTTAATGAGATCTTTTCTTTTAAACTCTGGCCGGTAATCCAGAACACATACTTGAATTTTAGAATCCCACTTTTTTATCTGCATACCCATCTCTATTATCTCATTTTTTGAAATCAAATCTTTATTATAGGGAATCCCAATTCCCAGAAATAGAGAGGGTTTATTAGTATTTTTAACTCCTTTTATCAGCTGATATTTATCACCTGATTTTATTACATATTCCATATTATAATTTTTAATCAGGTACTCTACTGCCCTCCAGGAATTATCCAGATATTTCCGGGCTAAATAAGGGTCTTCCACACCACTAATCAATTGGAAGGTGGGAAGATTAACTCCTTTTAAATCAATTCCCAGACGATTAACCCCTGATTTAATTAACTTATCCATATATTCCGGAGTTAAGATGGTTCCATTAGTATCTACATGGATATTAATCTTATTTTTAATTTTTTTAAGGTGCTCTATGGTTTTTAAAAGCCAGGTGGGGTTTAGAGTACTTTCTCCACCAGAAAAGGTTATAGTATTAATTCCCATCCCCTCTTCTAAACCTGAAAGAATTTGACTGGTTTCCTGAGGCTCCAGGAGATTCCCCCTATCCGTAAAGGCCACCTGGGAATTCTGGCACTGGGGACAACGAAGATTACAGCCATGGGTAAATACCACAATCTCCACCGGTTTTTTCTCCTTTTTTAGAAAATAAGGAGTTCCCACCCCACCGGCAGTGTGCGCTCCCAGGCTACTAACCACCCTTAAGGTCTTATCTGGACTTTTAATGGTTTGTATATCCATGTCCTCTTCTAAGGGGGTGTTGCAACTTAATGATAATCTACCATTTATTTTAACTGCACAGGACCAGCACCCGCCACAATCACAGGGCATGAAAACAGATTCTGCTTCATCGTCTTCCAGAAATTTATTTATCTTTATACCGGCAGATACTAGGGCATCTTTAACCAGGCCCTGGGATTCAATTGTAGTGCCATTTACTTTTACTCTTACCATTTAGTCCATCTCTGGGATTTTGATAATTTATTTAGATACTTTTATAGATTATTTTTATTTAAAATTAGTTTATAGTTTTTTATTAACTTCGGTAAAAAATATGGTTAACGAAAACTTGTCCCCCATTATTAAGACAAATCAATAGGAATACATCTAGTGGAAATGTGATTTTTTATTCTTAGCCCAATTTATTAACTCATCCCACACATTTAATATTTGATCAATTTTAGTATATTTACTACTTTTATTCATACATATCAACTCACTATCAATTAAAAAAACTAAAGAACTATTTATAAAATTTAAAAGTATTAGGCCTTACTTTTATATTAATATTACTATTTTTTTAATTAATAATAAACAATATTGTTAATAAAATGATGCTAAAAACAAAAAAATAAGATTATTTAACAAGCATTTGCACATCCGAACAAGAGCAATCCGAAGAAACTATTTTAATCAGGTAAATGGGCAAATAACTTATTAAACTAAAAGATAATGTTTTATGAATATTACTATTCTATCCTTGCATAAGGATAAACGTTTTTGAAGTTCCTATGCAAATAAGAGCCAATAGAAGGTGCATTTTTTAAGTTATTAAACTCATTTTCAGGAACTCCTTTGTATATATACAAACTTTGGTTCAAAAACCTCACATATACAGTTTTCTCATTCTGATCATAACCTATCGCCGCAACATTTGATGAACTAACCGGAATCATATCAGGCACCATAGTTTATTCCTCCTTTAATTTTTGATTTCTCCACAATCTTAATAAAATTTTATAATTTTCATGTTTATTTTCTTTTTCATTTTTCCACAATTCAGAAGCTAAAGGATCTGAACTTTTTGGTGTATTTGACGCCTTATGGAATTTAACTCTAGATGGTATCTTTACAGCTTCTCCTGAAACAATACCTTCACCTGTCCTTAAACTAGGAAGCAAATCCACAATTGCCTGTAATTCATCCTGTATAGCTGACTGAATGTGGATTCTGTCTTTGGAATTGTTCATTCTAAGAGATACTATGGTTCCACACTGACTTAAAACTGTTTCATCTAACTCAGAGGGTCTTTGTGTTACAAGTAGCAAACCAACCCCATATTTTCTACCCTCTTTTGCTATGGTTTGAACAGTTTTAGAGGAAATTGAGTTTTCACCTGCCTTTAAATAATTATGTGCTTCTTCAAGAACAATTAATAGAGGTTGTTCTTTCCCCCCAGCAGCTAAGTTCTGACCCCAGAATAAAGCATCATAAACAATTTTTAGTAAAGTGCCTGAGATCGAATTCATTATTTCACTAGGTACCCCCGATAAATCAAGGATTGTGATAGGCTCATTATTATCCAACCAATCAATTAATAAATTATTTAAATCATTCTGTATTTCACCATTTAACTCTGGATTAAAAGGACCGGGGTTAAATAAAAAATTATATCGGCTGTCCTTTAATTTTATTCTGACACTATCAAGAAAACTTAAAATATACATTGCCTTATTATTAAGGAATGGTCTTCCTCCTCCAGGAGCTGCTGGCTCATATTTGCTTGATATTAATTTTTCGGGATCACCTTCTTCAATTAAGCATTCTGTAGTTTTATTAGATTCATATGTTTTTCTCTCGAAATCATCTAATTTGAACCATAATTGATTCAAACTAAAGGGTATTGGGCTATCTGCAGTGACAGTTTCTTTTTCTACTTCTAAACTATTTATTTCAACTGAATTTATCTTTGCTTCAACAATTTTAGACCGTATATAATCTTTGTTTTGATCTGATAAGTTTCCTGAAAAAATACTCATCAGTTCATTAAAAGGCAATGCCCAAAATGGAATATATAATTCATTTTCTGATGAACTAGCATTAATTCTATATACATTGCTTTTGCCGTTCAAAGCACTGTTATATTCCCCATGGGGGTCGACTACAAGAATTCTTGAACTTTTAAATTTTTTATCTGCAATAGCTTTCAATAAAATAACAGTTGAATTTGATTTACCACTGCCCGTTGAACCAAGAATAGCACAATGTCTGGAAATCAATTTATTTAAGTCCAGTTTGGCATCTAAACTTTCGGAAATACTAATATTGCCAACAACAATAGAATTTTTATCATCAAAGCCCCCATAAATCATGCTCAAATCATCTATCGTTACCAAATGGACTTTATCACCCGTAGTGGGAGATTGTGAGACGCCTCTTTCAAATTTAGATCCCACACGTTCACCAACTAATGCCATGTTGAGCCATTGATTATTCTCTAAATCAAAATTTTCTTCTTTTAAAAATTTATCAGTACTTTTAGGCATGGGCCTTGCCCCAGTTTGTGTTACAATACCATATAAATTTGTATATCCTAAAGGCACTTTTAAAAATGAACCAATTTGACCAACACGATAAACTATACCATCAATGACTGGCATATTCGATTTTAATCCATCTGATAGTTGAACTAATATATCATTGCCTGCAACATTTTTAATTTCCCCAATTATAGTTTGTCGGTCATTCATGGGAATCACTTTCTTCATTTTTCGTAATAACCCATGAACTTAAAAATTTGACAAAATTAGCAAAATTTGGAAGAATAAATTCTCCTTCACCCGTCCAAATTTGATCACCTTTTGATTCTTTCTTCATTTCATTATCAGAACAAGGAGCGTCTTCATCAAAATATAAATTAATGTTTATAGTGTCTAAGTTATCTGGTTCATTTTTTAATCTCCATTTTCGATACTGGCACCCAATTATGGCGTTTCTAAACCCGTAAACAGACAATTTACTGTTTTCTTTAGCCATTTTAACTAGAGGGGAATCTTTAAGACAATACTCTTTAGAATCATCCTCTTTTTTAACAACATCATGATAAAGCACATATACATGTGAAGAATTATTACTTTTTAAGGCAGTCATTATTCTTTCATTAATGTGGTCATCTCCAAACGAATAACCACTAGTAATAAGAATAGCATCATCCTGTTTTAAAAAATTGCTCAATCTATCCAAAAAGGAGATATAAGGTTGTTTTTTGGAGTCGCTATATTTAAGAATTGAAGGATAAATCAGTAGATCATTCTCATCTGGCTCTTTACGTAAGACATTTTTATGCTCCCTATCAAATTGCCATCCCAAAGAACCATGTATTTTCCATAGCTTAGTTCTATTACGTAAAAAGCTTAAGTCTTCAACAGATGTTGAATCAAAAAAAGGTTTATAACTACCTGTAAATCCATCATAATAAGAAATATTTTTTGATTCTAATCCTAATTCAATTAGATAATCATAATTAGTCGTGAATATTTCCACTGCGAACTTTCTATCAATACGCCCTATCCATTCCGCAAGATTATAATGATTAAAATTTTTGCGATCCGAATCTTCTTCTATTTCATCATGAATAGTAACCTCTTTTCGGATCAAATTTTTAATTTCCTTAATCATGCCTAAAAGTTCGTCTGCATCCAATCCATTTAAAGTATCATTGCCAATAATCTCTTTTTTTTGTTCAAGATTAGAAAGAAGAGTTTCTATATTATATTTATCAGAACCAATTTGATCTTTTATTTCTTCAATCGCAGATTCATATTTAGTATTTGAACTTATTAGTTCTTTTTCTATTTTGGCAGTCATTTTTGTTATGGTTGGAATAAATGGCAAAGATGTGCCTGCTCCGAATAAAAATGCTATTTTTTTCTTATCAGATGTTAAAAGATCCTGAAGTTGACGTACATATTCTAAAGGATCGTGTGTTAACTCACCCATTATTTCACACCCCAAACTCCGAATATTACATTATTAAAACAAATTAATTCTCTATTCATCAATATAAATATCTTTCTTTATTTTCCAATCCCATACTTAAATTCATATAATTTAATAAGCTAACCAATAAAATATTAGTCATAATAATGTAAAAACTTAAAAAAATGGCTTAATATGCAGATTTATTAATAAATATTGCATATAATGGATTTTTGCAAAATAGCAAGATAATATAATTTCATAACAATAATTTATGGTTATTTACTTCAGAAAAAAAATCATTGGATGATTAATAACCATAATTTTTTTATTTAACTAAAAACTATCTTTAAAATACTGAATTAGTTTATAGTTTTTTATTAACTTCGGTAAATTGAACTATAACGAATTAAGTTTAAACCTGGTGGGATAGGCTATTTTCAACTTATTAACAAAAAAAATCCCGATAAAACAAAATAAACCCCCATCAGTAAAAGAGCCCCTAAAACCAATCTATGAAAACCTTCAGCAGATATTCTACTAAACAGCTTTTTTCCGGTATAAGAACCAGAAAGAGCAGCAACAATTAAAAATGGGATTAAAATAAATAATTCATCTGGTAGAAATCCCTGGGATAAGTAAATGGGTAAACGGGTTAAATCCACCCCTACGGCTATGGCTGCGGCAGTGGCCAGATATACTTCTTTTTTTAAGCCCAGACCCGTAAGAAAGGCCGCTCTTAGAGCCCCTCCGGTACCTATAAGTCCAGCTAAAAAACCAGAAAGACCTCCCCCCAGGGTGGTGCTTATGGGGGTAGGGGAAACCTTAAAATCACTCCTAAACAGGGACCATATCACATAAAAAATTAAAAAAAGCCCTAAAGTAAACTTTAAGATATCCTGATTAACATAATCTACTAAAAACGCCCCTATAATAGTTAATATCACACTGGGAACTCCAAAAAGTAGGAGCATCCTATAATCCAGTCCTTTTTTAAAAAAACCAAGCCGACCCAAGTTCCCGGAAATATGCAGTACTGCCACCATTACCAGGGCTATTCTAAAATCCACTAAAAAAAGGGCCAGAGGCATAAATAGAGTGCTGGATCCAAAACCAGCCAGAGTACCAGCTACTTCTGATAGATACGCAGCCAGGAGAAATAATAACAGGGTGTTAATATCCATACTGGTAAATATAGTAGATCCCTGATTTATGGTTTTAGCTGGAAAATATTTTTTAAGGAGTAAATTCATAACTTATCATGGTTTAAGTATGAAAATTAGAAAGGAAGCCACTCTGATTTTTCCCCATCAACTCTTCCGGGAACATCCGGGTCTCTCACAGGAGCGAACAGTATATTTAATTGAGGAACCCCTATTTTTTGGCGATTATCAATACGAGTTACACTTCCATAAGAAAAAACTGGTATTGCACCGGGCATCTTTGAAACATTACCGGGATTTACTGGAAAAACAGGGCTACCCGGTAGTGTACGTGGAGTATCCTCCCACCTCGGATATGGAATATCTTTTTTCCCATCTGGAAAAAGAAAAAATAGATACTCTTTACTGGGTTGATGTGGTGGACTGGGCACTTGAAAAACGTTTAAAAAGTTATTGCAAGGATAACGATATTAACTACATTGAAATGGATAGTCCGGCCTTTTTAACCACCAGGGAAGAGATTAATAATTATTTTGCTGATAAAAAACATTATTTTTTAACTTCCTTTTATATTTGGCAGAGGAAACGATTGAATATATTAATGGATAAGGAAAAACCAGCAGGTGGGAAATGGACCTATGATAAAGAAAATCGTAAAAAAATCCCCCAGGGGACAAAAATTCCTGCTATCATCCAGTTAAAAGAGAATAAATATGTAAAAGAAGCTAAAAGGTATGTGGATAAGAAGTTTCCCCATAACCCCGGGACCACCTCAGGCTTTAATTATCCCACCACCGACCGGGAAGCCCAAAAATGGTTTCAGGATTTCTTGGACCATAAACTACCCTTTTTTGGCGACTATGAGGACGCCATTATATCTGATGAATCCTTTTTATTCCACTCAGTAATATCTTCCAGTTTAAATAACGGCCTTATAACACCTGATGAAATTTTAAAACAACTTTTAAGTGCCAGAAACATTCCCCTTAATTCTTTAGAGGGTTTTATTCGCCAGATTATTGGTTGGAGGGAATTTTTAAGGGCAGTGTATATTAAAGACGGATTAAAAGAGAGAACCACCAACTTCCTTCAAAATAAAAATAAAATGAATGAAAAACTCTACCAGGGCCGTACTGGCCTAGAACCCTATGATAAAGTAGTTCAAAAAGTTATAAAACAGGGTTTCACCCACCATATTGAGAGACTAATGGTTCTGGGTAATCTCATGTTGCTGGTGGAATTAGACCCGGATGAAATATATAAATGGTTCATGGAGATGTTCATTGACTCCTATGACTGGGTGATGGTCCCTAATGTATATGGCATGAGTCAGTATGCCGATGGGGGTCTTATTACCACTAAACCCTATTTTAGTTCTTCTAATTATTTACTCCGGATGAGTGATTTCTCCCGGGGTGACTGGTGCAAAGTATGGGATGGTTTGTTCTGGTGTTTTGTCAAAAAACATCAAGATTTAATTTCTAAAAATCCACGGCTGGCTGTTTTAAAAAGAAACCTGAAAAATAGAAAAAAAATGATAGAACATCATAAAAATGCCAGAAATTTCCGGGAAAAACTATAGGGTTCTTATGATGTCCAAACTTTAGAAAGAATAAATATCAAGAGAGGGTATAATCCAGGTCTCCCTGGTTATAGAGTTTATTCAAATCCGGGTAGTGGGTCAATTCATAGTTAGCATAGGGGTTGTTCAGGAAGGGATGGATTAATGCCCTGGCAATAAAGTAGTAAGTCGCTATACGACCGTAATATTTCCAGCTTAGCTCCACAAATAAGGGGAATCCACATCCCGGGTTGATGATGGGGTTTCCTTCACGTACCGTACCATGGAAATACATGGGTATGGGTCCTTCCTGGCCATTGCTTCGGGCAATTCCCATCACGTAGTCCATGGCATCATCCAGATTGTCAAATTCATTACCATCAGCCCGGTAGCGGTATTTATCCTCTGGCACCCCAAAGATGAAACTGGATACTACCTCACTCCAATCAATATCGGTACGATAACTATCAGGATTCACAAAGGCCATTTGAATGATCAGTACATCTCCTTCCATGTAGCGGCGATAAGTGGAGTCTCCCCCATAGTGCACCACCATAACGGTGGGAGAACCTCTTTTTTTAGCATAATCGGCCAGCACTTCTGAAGAGGGATGACCGGGATACATATCCGGGTTGGCCATTTTAACAAAATTTAAACGACCAACTGGTTCCACCGGACTAAAACTACTTACCACGAAAAGATAAGCCCCAAAAATGAGTATTATTGCTATAAAAATGGCATTTAAAGTTCTGGACATTATAATCCTCTGGCTTGTTCCTGATTATTCTTTAATGGATTTACAATTATTTTAAAAAAAATATTTTCTAATATAAAAATAGGATTTTCATTATAATGATGCAATATATAATACTTTACTTAATATACTTATGGGATACGTTACATAAACATGTATTGTTAACCAACTTTTATAAAAAATAAGCCCATAAATTATACCAAAACAAGTAAATTGCTTACTTTAAGAGTAAGCTTGTTAATATAGCATTATTTTTAGTAGGGGAGGTTCATAAATGGATGACTTTGTAACGGTGGCTGGAGTGGATGATTTAGAATCAGGAGAACTAAAAAAGGTGGTTCATGAGGGTAAGGTGTTACTCCTGGCCCGGGTAGGAGATAACTATTACTGTGCCGATAACCGCTGCCCTCACCTGGGTGGAGACCTATCCCAGGGAGATTTAGAAGGAACCATAATTAAATGCCCGGTACATAAAAGCCAGTTTGATTTAAAAGATGGAAAAGTGATCCGCTGGACCAACTGGTCTGGAATAAAACTGGCCCTTTCCAAGATATTCCGTCCCCCTCGAGAAATGAAAACCTATCCTCTAAAAATAGAAGATGGTAAAATAATGGTTCAAATTTAAGTTTATATCAACAATTTTTTTTTAAAAATAAGGATTTTTAATACCCTATTAACTTTTTTTTTCTTTAAAAGAAATTGAAATCTCTTTTGCCACTGGCCCGAGCGTGAATAGTTTCTGCTTTATTAATTAATTCTTGAGGGGGATTATTAAAAGGCTCACAATACATATAAGCACTTTTAATTAGTTCCAGGGAATCTTGTGAGTATGCTACCCTTCCGGCTTCCTGTTCATTCCGGAAAGTGGGGTGGGTGAAAATATCCTCCCAAGACAACTGGAAATATTTATAAAATAATTTCTCACGGGCCTTAAATAATCCGGGATTGCATTCCCGGGTCCTTTTTATATTTTTCATGGTGTAAGCCCTTCCCCTTCTATCTGCCCAGCGGTAATCCTGAGGTGCAAAGGAAGTATAAGCATCCACCCAGTCCACCATATATTCCAGCATTTTACCCCAGAGGTGGGTGGTTCTTTTCCATTTCTCTAGAAGAGGTGCATATTTCCACTGGATTTTTTCACTTTCCAGGCTAAACTCAAAACTGTCTGGTGGTTTGAATTTAGATTTAGAAGAGAGCTCATCGAATTTTTCTAATATTTCTTGATTCATCTCCCCTTCCAGGGGTAGGTGCATGGACCGGGCAAAATCAATATCCCCTATAATAACTTCACGAACCACCAAGTTCCCTTCCAGTGCATTATTAAGTCCTTTTTCTTCACATAATCTTAAAAATACCGGGTAACTTATCCCTGATTTTCCCAGTTCTAAGATATCCTCTAGAGGTTTTATTAACTCCTTGGAATGAGCTTTACCTTCCAGTTCTTTAATGGAGTTTTCATAGGCCGCCAGGGTATTCTGGAATAATTTCTCATCACCCTCCACACTCTGATATTCCTTCCGGGCCATCTCAGACAGGACTTCCGAGTAGGCAGTGGAAAATTCAATAAATAAATCCTCACCAGTTAAAAGGGTGGTAAGCTGGGGCCCATTACCCACCTGGGCTTCCAGTTCCTCCATTCGATTTAATGCTTTTTTCATCCGGCTAAAAGCTTCACCAGAGGCTTTTTTTTCTACTACTTCCTGGTACATATTACGAAAGGTATCCACTACGGAAGTCCCACCCCTAATCTTACCTAACATTTTAGATACCCCGGTATTCTTTGAATTGTTTGATTTTCTCTTCTAAAACCTCATCAGGAAAAGGCAATAATCTACGGTGGCGATCTTCTTTAATAAATCAAAATCAAATTCCCAGTCTACTTTTAAAGCCTGAGCCTGGGGTAAAACATGGTTAAGCCAATCATTTCGCCCATTATCAATCATTTCCTCAGGTATTTCCTGATTGATTTTATTTTTCCATTCATCAGGGACTTCTGCGGTTTTATAAACTTCTATTTCCTCCAGCATATCCAGATCATATGATAACTGCTGAGTTAGAAGATCAATGCTTATCTTTTTACTTACCTGGTTTTCTATGGCAGATACTTTGTTAACCAGTTCCATATCCTTTTTAATAGAATCAACCATATCCAGAATCTGTAAAGGAGCTTTCAGCTTTATGCATTCTTTTATCTCCTGATATAATTTTTTCCGAGCCTGGGCCTGGTCTTTAACCAGGGCTATAGCATTTTTCACGGCCAGATTTTCCTCTTCCACCTGTGCACCGAACTCTTCTATATCTTTAGAATTTAATATGGCGTCATAAAGTGATTTTTCCGAGTTATAAGAATTAGGATAAAGGGGATTATCTTTATATTTCTCCATCCGGGCCTGGTAATATTCAATATATTCCTGGTGTCTTTTTTTTTCAGATTCTGATGAATTCATAACCATTGCTCCTGTACTTGATTATTACATAGCACTTGAGCTGGATATAAATTATGCCAGATAAAAAATTAACCTATTTTTAAAATGAATGTATTTTTAAGTTAAAAAAAAATAATTCTGGACATTATTTAAAAAAAATAGTTGTATAACCTATCAGAAGGTTTATTTTTGGCTAATTAACTGCAAAAATAAATTTTCAACCACTATAACTTTTAAAATAAACCCTAATAAATCCCAGTAGTGGTGAAAATGTTTTTAATTTCGGGAATATCCAGTTTGTTATCTGCAGTAGCCTGGAATGTTTTTTCTACGTCTTCATGTTTTATTTTTAACACCAGTTTCCCTGAAAATTCTATAGATTCTGGCTGTGATACTATTTCCATCCTGATAACTGAAATGTGGTTTAATGATTTTTTATCCACTTCCAATACCTGGGATGCATTTTCTAATTTTATGGATATGGGAACTTTTTCAGAATCAAAATCAACTGTTAAGTCATCTGAGAGTTTAATTGAATCCTGATAGTCATAGTTTCCTATAATACGTATGTAGAGGGTATCAACAGGATTTTTGTATTGGTATTTTACTAAAAAATGATTACTTTTCATATTATTTTCATCCTTATCTTTATTATATGCCGAAAGAAGTATTATATTTTTGTATTTCTAAGGTAAGGAAAAAATAAAAATGATCCTCCTGGAAAAAGAATTTACTTAATTCATTATTATTTCTCCAGTTTGGGCATCCACATAGAGAGAACCCTCCCGGATAGTACCGGCAGAATAAGTCATGGACACATTCCATACCCAGGTCCGATTTTTATCTGCAGGAACCCAATCCCGCTGAAACTCTTCAGTCCACCTGAATAAGGTGGTAGTGCCGGCTACTCCAGGAAAACCTACATCTGCGGAATATTCTTCAGCTATTCTCCTGGCCTGCGCGGCAGTAATATTAGTCTGGGGAGTTACAGTTCCACTTTCATTTACAACTACGGTGGTCTCATTAATGGTCAAATTTTCTTCTAAGGGTTCTTCTGAGCCCTGCATTAAAAATAATGCTCCTAATCCTCCTATTACTACCAGGAGAATTATTATTGCCCCAATGATTATACGGTTATCCACTATTTCACCTCTATTTCAGCTGTTCATAGTTACTATTATGTAGAATCTAATACTTTTATTCTCTGATTTTTTTAGGATTTTACTGGCTTTTATAAGAAAAATAGGAATTTTCAAACTGTTTTACACAAAGCGAACCATTTACTAAAGTGTATTTCTAATTATCAATTTTTTTCACTTAGAGACATACACTTCAAGTGTAAAAAATATCACATTTTGCATTTTTATAAATCTTAATCTAAAAGTTTATATAGTGCCTCCTACTATTAGGTAATATATTACCTAAACAGGTAATATATTACTAATGGAGTACTAACATGAATGAGAAAATAATATATGTAAATTCACTGGCTATTGCCTTTTTATCACTTTTAGCCACCTTAACTGGATTATTCTGGAAAGGACTGTATGCCCAGGACACCCTATCCTACTCATCCCAGATGATGGGCCAGGATTTAATCACACTAGTGGTGGCCATTCCCCTGCTTTTAATATCTCTCTACTTTTTATCAAAAAATTCACTAAGGGGAAGGTTAATCTGGATGGGAACCATCTTTTACTTTTTGTACACTTACCTATCCCTCACCTTCCTGGCATCTTTCAATGCCCTGTTCCTGGTATATGTGGCCTTGATGTCCCTATCACTTTTCACCTTTCTGGGAGAACTCTTAAATATGGATATAAGTCATATTAAAGAAAATTTCTCTCCCGGATCAATTTACAAAATCACCTCCCTGTTCTTCCTGGTGGTGGCACTATTTTTAGGAGGGATGTGGCTAAAGATGATTATAGATTCCCTCTTAAGCGGAGTTCCGCCACAAGCCCTGGAGGGTTATACTACTCTGGTTATCCAGGCCTTGGATCTGGGACTTCTGGTGCCTCTGGCAATATTAAGTGCCTATCTACTACTTAAAAAAAGTAATTGGGGCTATCTTCTATCTTCTATTTTTCTAATAAAGGCCTCTTTATTAGGAACAGCCATTTTATCCATGATTTTATTTATGGGGTTAAATGGAGTGGAGCTGGACCTGGTACAGGTGATCATATTTGTCTTACTTACCCTGGTCGGAATTTTTATTTCCCTGTCTTTCTATAGTAAAATCAAAAGAAAACATGATAGGGTAGAATAAGTTCCAGTTTAAGGGAGACAATTAAAAAGGAACTACTATGAAAAATTCTGAAGATATCCAATCGGAATATGCTGGTGAAAAGCGACTGGAAATGGAAAAATATATACTGGTAGTTTTATTTCTGGTACAACAGCGCTGGGGTTACGTAATTAACAAAATATTTGCCGAAGATGGGATAACCACCAAACAGTGGCTTATGTTAATCATAATTAACCAGGCGTTTAACCATGATCCATCCATGCAGGAAGTGGCTGATGCCATGAGCACCACCCATCAAAATGTTAAACAACTTGCTTCCCGCCTGGAAAAAAGAGGATTTTTAACTATAAAACGGGATCCCAAAAACCGGCGTATATTAAGACTAAAAACAACACCGGCCTGCCAGGAGTACTGGGAAAAAAGAACCAGAAGCGATGCCCAATCAATATCTGCATTATTCCAGGGACTGGAAAATGAGGAAATTAAACAATTATTCCAGATAATGGGCAAACTGGATAAGATATCCACTAACTTGTACGAGCAAGCTAAAGGATAATCATAAAAAGATAAACAGTTTAAAGTAGATAAAAAAAGGAAAAGGATTATTATGAAAGCATTGATTGTATATGGAACTAGATATGGATCAGCCGAGAAAATTTCCCGGGAAATAGGGAATTTTTTAAGAAATGAAGGTGTGGAAGTGGATGTATTAGATTCCACAGAAATTAAAAAATTTGATACCTCCCCGTATGATTTAGTGGTAGTGGGGAGCGGTATTAAGATAGGATCCTGGACTAAATCTGCATTAAAATTCATGGAAAACCATCAAAATGATTTAAGAGATAAAAAAGTAGCCTTATTTGTATCTTGCACCGCCAACCGGGACGAAAAACTCCTAAAAGAAGCCCAGGAAAAATATCTGTATGAAGTAGCGGAAAAATATCTAATAAACCCTCCCGTGGCCACTGGACTATTTGGAGGAGTTATTGATCCTGATAGTAAATTTGGCATAATGGATAAAATGATACTTAAAATGGTTAAAAAAGACCTGGAAAGTAAGGGTATTGATACCACCAAACCCTATGATACCCGGGACTGGGACCAGATACATAAATGGGCCCAGGAGTTGATAAAAAATTAATATACTTCTAATTCCATAATTAGAGTAAGTACTTTTAATCCCGTAATTCTGGGTAAGGTACAAGTTCAGGGGGATTAAAGATATTGGGAATGACCCGCCTTCAATTTTTAAAAAAAAGCAAAAAGGCCCTTAAGGACACCAGCCACTTGCTGGTAATGGTAATAGAAATCACAGGAAAAGAAGATAAGGGTAAAATAAGCCCCCGGGAAGTGGAAGAAAAATGGGAGATAATTCGCCAGGAAATAGAATCTATTTTCGCCGGATATGAAAAAATTAAACCCCCCTCTAAATGTATTTCTTTTTACCGCAGAATATTGAATATTCTGGTTGCTTTTCAAGAAATGGTAACCTACAAAAAAGACTATTTACGTGCAGATGATTTAAATAATGAGGAAATAGAAAAAAAGAGACATAAAACATCTCAACAAATGGAAATTTTATGGGCTGATTTTAAAACTTTAAATGAAGAAATAAGTACTCAATTAAGTAAAAAATAACCCTTAAATTAGATTAAGGTGGTATTAATGACCCGGGAAGATGAAATAACTATAACTGAAAAAGATGTTATAAATACCATGGATATTTTTACCAAAGTACCTTCTATCCTTCTCTTTAGATGGGTATCTAAAAACAAGAACCTGGTTAAGACCTTTGAAGGTCAGGTGAATGGTTATAAAAATCAGGTAAGCCCGGAAGACATGCAAAAACTGGAAATTATAATGGAAATGCCAGTAAGTCAAATACAGACAATACTGCAAAAAGCCTATCTTCAGACCGGTAAAAAACAGCTTAAGATTCTATCCAGTTCCCAGGCCAGACCATTTATTGAAACCAATTTAATGGAACTTAAAAGGGTGCTGGATTTTTGATTATTCATTTATTATATTATTTTAACTAATTCTGGTTTAGTTTTTTATAATCCGGGTAAGCTTATTTTTACTAACTTTAGTAGGCATTCTTATCCCAAAAACCCTTCAAAAGGGTCATAAAAAAGATTTTAATATCCAAACCTATGGTCCAGTTTTCCACATAAAAAATATCATATTCTATTCTTCTTTTATACAAGACATTTTTTTCATGATATCTTCCCATTTAAGTAATCATTTCAGATTATAAATAGCATAAAATTACAATTTATTTTGATATTATTTGAAGAGAACTTCGTTTTATAGGATATGGTTAATGTTTATAAATATATTTAATAGGGAGGGGGATATTTTTTTGAGGAGGGTTTTGCAATACGGGATGTGCGTTGCACTAAAGGGATAGGCTTAATGAGCAGTTTTAATATAGATTAAGTGGATGTATTTATATGGATGATTCTAAGTTAGAAAAACTAAAAAAAGCCCTGGATAACCGGGAATGCACTATAAAACAACAATCAAAGGTTATGGAAATAACCTTTAAAAATGAAGAAGATGCAGAGTGGTTTGAAAATATATGTTTATCCCGGAAGGGTAAATCTGCCCTGTGTTGTATGATGTCCCTGAAACCCCCGGGAAAAAATCAATTTAAATTCATATTCAATATAACTGATATAGAGCGTTTTATTAAAATTATAAACCAGGTATAGGGTGTTTTATTAAAATCATGAACCCTGATTAAGCCCCTTAGTAAATAACATTTAAGCATAATCTAATCAAAATCGTATTTTTAAAAGCATAAATAACTCCTTTAACATAAAGCATAATCAATTAAAATCTTAAAAAAAGCGAGGAATAGTAATGGTACCGGGATCAGCACCAATAACCTTCAGTAGAAAAATTGATGGAAAAATAAAAGATTTAACTGTGAGTGAAGAATTTGTAATGGACTTTCATTTCACCACCCAGGAGCATCTCATGGTGATTTTAAGGGTAATGGGCAGGGACTCCCAAAAAACAAAGGATTTCTTTAAAGATACCATAAAAGAGACCTTCCAGTTGGAAACCATGGATACCTGGAAAAAAGAAAAAGTGGAAGGAGAATTCACCCTAACCGACCTGTACCTGGATGAAGGCCCTCCCCTTTCTATTGATATCGGAGTGGATCCCTACATGGTGCGACTTATAATGGACTTTAAAAAAACTAATTAGAACTTAATTTTTTAAAACACATCCCTGATGGAATAAATTTCATAAAAGAAGGGTTTCTATGCGGAAAAAATATGATGAACCCATGTGTCCTCCAGCAGATAGTAGTTGTACTGCCGATTTTATAGATGTAAAACAGGACATATCCGATCTTTTAAATAAGGAATCATTTGCAGTATTGGCCACCCAGGGAGAGGGCCAACCATATACTTCGCTTATGAGTTTTAATGCCACTAAAGACTTAAAAAAGATTGTATTTAGCACCCCTCAAGAAACCCGCAAGTTCGAATTACTTAAAAAATCAGATAAAGTAGCCCTTATGGTGGATAATCGCTCCCAAACACCGCCCAGTCTAAATCGGATTAGTGCGGTAACTATAACTGGTAAAGCAAACATCATACCTCCAGAAAAAGCCCAAAAATGGGCTGATTTTCTCATTGAAAAACATCCTTACCAGAAATCATTTATTCTAGCACCATCCACCGCTCTGGTGGTGGTGGATGTATACCGTTATTTCCTGGTAAAACGGTTCCAGGAAGTGGTGGAGTGGAGTCCCAGGTAAGGTGATCATATGGTAAAAATTAAAAATCCCCGGGTTCTACCTCTTATAGAGGCCGATATTGATGTTAAAATGGTGGGGGCTAAAACCAAAAACCTGGCTATTTTGCTTAACAAAAATATCCCGGTGCCGGAGGGATTCTGCATCACCACCACTGGATACCAGGATTTTATAAAACTAAATAACCTCTCTCCCACTATAGATATGGAGATTTATAAAAAAGCAGCCGGAGACATGCGCTGGGAAGAGATATGGGATGCTTCTTTAAGAATCAGATCTGCTTTTTTAAAATCACAGATACCACGTGCCTTGGAAAAAGAGGTTATAAAATATATAAGGCCCTATGATAAATCCACTAAATTTTCAGTAAGATCTTCTTCCCCTTTAGAAGACTCTAAAAAGAATTCCTTTGCAGGTATTCATGAATCCTATGTTAATGTAAAGGGAATAGAAGAAATTCTTAAATCCATTAAGCTGGTCTGGGCTTCCCTGTGGAGTGACCGGGCCATACTTTACCGGGATGAAATGGAACTGGATTCAATTAACAGCTCCATTGCGGTTTTAATCCAGGTAATGGTGGAAGAAGAAATTTCAGGACTTGCTTTTTCACGTGATCCCCGGGGAAAAGACGATAACATGGTCATAGAGGCCATAGAGGGGTTTTGCAGTGAACTGGTGGATAATGAAAAGGAACCAGAAAAATGGGTCATAACCCGGGACCGGGAAATTTTAAGTCATAAAAGGCCGGATACCTACAAAAACACCCTCCTTAAATCGGATGAACTGAAAAATCTATTAGATAAACTTATTAACTTAGAAAAAATTTTTAATTTTCCGGTGGATGTGGAGTGGACCGGCACCAGCAGAGATTTAACCATTCTACAAAGTAGACCTATTACCAGTTTTACTGATGATGACCCGGACCGGCAGTGGTACCTTACTTTGACCCCCAGCTTTGTTAATTTAAAAAAACTGGCAGATAAAGTGGAAAACCAGCTAATAGGTCAACTGGAAAATGAGGGAATCAAATTATCACGGGAAGAACCATACGGGCTATCTAAAAAAGATCTGGCTTTAAAAATTAAAGAACGGGCGGATATTTATTTTAAATGGAAAAAAATTTACTGGGATGATTTTATACCATTCGCCCATGGTATTCGCAACTTCGGAACCTATTATAATGATCTGGTAAAACCAGAAAACCCCTATGAATTCATGGAGTTATTAAAAGATGAGGACATACTGGCCTCCCGCCGCAATAAAAAATTCCAGGAACTGGCCCTAACCATGAATTCATCTCCTATTTTAAAAGTAAAAATAGATGAAACTCTAAAAAAGGACCTTAAAGGTTCTGATCTTATCCAGGCCTTAAAAGAAATAGGGAATATGAATGAAGACTTTTCTGGATTTGTTGATCAATTTTTAGATTTATTAAATAATCATCTGGATATTTCTTATGAAAACACTTCCCTGCAGGATCATCCGGAGGTTATACTTAAAAACATCCTGCAACTGAGCCTTAGAAAAAAATCTTCACCTTCAGCTAAAAATTTCAAAAAAAAGTACCTGAGCAAGCTTTACCAGGCTGCAGGAGACTCTCGGATAAAAGAAGCAGATGAAGTATTAAGAATCGGGCGCTTGAGCTGGAAATTAAGGGATGATGATAACATATTACTGGGCCGGGTGGAAAACCAGTTTTTAAAATTCCTTAAATACGGGGCAGAACTCCTGAAAAATGAAAAAAAACTCAAAAACCTGGAAAAATTAAGTATAGATGATTGGGAGGATATATATTCTACCCTTATAACTGATTCTACTTCTATAATTGTGCTGGAAACTTCAGATGAGAGTAAAACTGCAGAAATTGATTTTAAACCTCGCCAGCTGGTGGGACAACCCTCTTCTCCAGGAATTATTACGGGAAAAGCACGGATTATAAAATCATTTGCTGATTTTTCTGCTTTAAAGTCGGGTGAAATAATAATCTGTGATGCCATACAACCTCAGATGACTTTTTTAGTCTCATTGGCCGCCGGAATTGTGGAAAGGCGTGGGGGCATGCTGGTACATAGTTCTATAATTGCCCGGGAAATGGGCATTCCTGCGGTAAATGGGGTTAGTGATGCCACCGAATTAATAAAAAATGGGGATTTAGTTACCGTAAATGGTTATCTGGGGCTGGTGGTTATTGGTAAACCAGAATTTGATAGGGAGTACGCTAATTAAGAATTCTAATCTATATTATTAACTGATTTACTTTTTCGGCAAAATCAAAATCCCAGGAAGTCAAACCATCCCTATCATGGGTATATATGGTTAAATTAACCACACCGGCACCTATTTCCATCTCGGGATGATGCTGCATTTTTTCAGCTATATTTCCCACTTTCACTGCAAAATTCATACCACTGGCAAAATCAGGGAAAGTAAATACTCCTTCCAGATGATGATCCTGCAATACTTTCCAGTTATCTAATGCACTGGCTCTTTTCTGTATTTCCTTCCGGGTTAATAATTGGGGAATTTTTATAGGAAAAGCCTCCTTAACTCTTTATATAATTTTTTCTACTATCAAATACGGTGATTTATTCTTTTTATAGTTTTAAAATCGTAACCTTAAATACCTTACCGGGACTTATAACGAATTCTTTGCAGCTTTAAGAAAATTGTATGGTTTTTATGTGGAGTAAATATATTTAAATTCATGAAATTAAATGGAGGGGTCTATCACTTAACCACGGAAAAGTATTTTAAGTTTGTTAACGGATTTTTCTTAAAGAAGAAGAGATATAATTTTATCTAAGATAACAATTTCAAAGTAAACATTATCAGGAGAATCAGGTGAAAAAATGGATAAAATAGTACTGGGACTTCCTAAGGGAAGTTTAAATAATGTAAACCGTGGAAATACTTATCAATTATTTGTGGATGCCGGTTATGAGGTGCGAGGTTACGAACCCGGAAAAGAAGAAAATGAGATGGAGATTATTAATGACCCGGAGATCAAAACCTATTTAACCCGTCCTCAGAGTGCTCCTGTTGAATTAAACCGGGAGATGCTGGATATTGCCATTATTGGTGAAGACTGGGTTAGGGAAGAATCAGTAAATTTAAAAAAACAGCTTATAACCAAGATAGGTGATTTAAATTACGGTCAAACCAGATTAATAGTGGCGGTACCCACCGAAGCCCCCTATGATTCTTTAACTGAATTTTTCATTGCCAATAAAGATCGGAAAACTCCTATTTTGTGTTTCACCGAATACCCTAACTTAACCCGGGAATTCATCATGAATGATCCTGGCTATCAGGAAGTGCATGGTGAGAGTGTGCCTTTACTCCAGATTCGGGGACTGGCTGATGGTGAAAATGAAATGGTGCAGATTATCAATTCCGATGGTGCCACGGAAGTATACATTGCTAAAGGGGCGGATTTAATTGTGGACAATACTCAAACAGGTAACAGCCTTAAAAAAGCAGGATTAAAAATCCTGGAGACCATAATGGAATCCAGTGCAGGTCTTTATGCCAGCCCGGGATGCACAGGACTTAAGGCAGAAAAGGCTAAAATGATATTTGATCAGCTTTTCGGGGCCATTAAAGCCAGGAGATACTTTGATGTTAAATTCAATATCGCCAACCACCGGGTAGATGTGGTAAAAGACTTCTTAAGTGCCCATGAATACTGCTCAGATGAACCCACCGTGGTGGTGGGAATTACTTTCTCCCAGTTCAATGTACTAATACCCAAAAATAAGTTTCCAGAAATGCTAAAAGGTATTAAGAGTTTTGGGGCTTCTGCTATTGTACGGGAAAATGTCAAACAATATGTACAATAACCCTTAATCTCTATTTTTTTCATAAATGGTGTTAATATGAGTGTATTATGGGTAACCATGAAGGATATTGCCGGTAAAACGTATAAATACAGTACTGCTGGGCGTAAAAATGCATCCTCTATAGTTATAACGGAAGATAAGATAACCATTGGCCTGGAAAGAGGGGAAGATAAAATTCCCACCAGTAAAGTATTCCTCAAGTCCAACCTCATTTTTTATGAGTATACCTCGGACCACTTACAACAAAAAAGAATTCAATCCCGTTTCTAGTTTGAAAACTAAAAATACTGTATTCCCACTAATTTTACTTTTATTCCTTTTATTTTACCTATAACTCTATAATTAAAGGCATAATTTCTATTTATAAAAATTATATATCCTTTAAACAACAATATAGTACTAGTGATTAAGACCTTATTTATAAAATAAGCAGGGAGACAGGTACTAAATGAAAGCTTCAGAATTTATAGGAAAAACCGTGATAGATAAAACCGGTGTGGAAATTGGAAAAGTGGAAGATATCATAGTTAAGCCTAAAAAATGCTTAATGGATAGAATTATCATTGGATCAGGAAGTTTAATAAATAAAAAACATTTCAGTGTCAAGGATAATGAAATTGAAAGTACAGGGGACTATGTTTTACTTAACATGGCTTTAAAAGAAATTGAAGATAAACTGGGCTCTGAAGACCTGGAGTATATTAAAAAAGTGGAAACCAACTTTGAAGAAATACAGGGGAAAGTGGTAATAACTCAGAATGGGGTGAAACTGGGTAAGGTGGAAGATATGGTTATTAAACCCAGCCAGTGCCTGATAGAAAATATCATAGTTAAATCCAAGTCCGACCTGGGTAAAAAATCATTCATGGTTGGCAAAGAAGAAATAATTGATATTAAAGATTATATGGTTTTGAATCTGGATCTGGATGATATTGAAGGCAGGATAATTTAATTATTTAGTTTATATAATTTTAAACCGTATTTAGGGTTCAAAATTTAATTTTCTTTTAAAAAATAAAGGGGAAGATTAATTCCCTATTTTTATTCTTTAGGAGTGGATTCCTTATCCTGGAATAACTCTCCAATACCTGCTATGGAACCTAGAACTCCTGAGGTTTCCAGAGGTAGGAATATTTTGGTGGCCTGTCCATCGGCTACTTTTTGCAGGGCTTCTAAATATTTAACTGCTAAAAGGTCATTGGTCGGATCACCTTCATGTATGGCCTTGAAAACACTGAGTATGGCCTGTGCTTCCCCCTGAGCAATAGCTATGGTCTGATATTTATCTGCATCAGCCACTTTTTTAATGGCTTCCGCCTTACCCTCAGCATTTAAAATAGCAGATTGCTTATCTCCTTCTGCTTTTTTAATCTGAGACTGTTTATATCCTTCTGCATCCAGTATGGCGGCTCTTTTCATTCTTTCTGCTTTCATTTGTTTGGACATGGCATCTACAATATCTGTAGGGGGCTCAATTCGTTGAATTTCAACTCGAACTACCCGGGTACCCCATTTATCTGTGGCCTCATCCAGAACTTCCCTTAACTGGGTGTTTATCATTTCCCGTGAGGTAAGGGTTTGGTCCAATTCCAGATCCCCAATAATATTCCTCAAATTGGTCTGAGCCAGTTTGGTTATAGCCTGATAAAAGTTAACCACATTATAAACTGCATTAAAGGGGTCCACCACCTCATAGAAAATAACCCCATCCACTATTACTCCGGTGTTATCTTTGGTTATAACATCCTGAGGAGGCACATCCACTACCTGTTCTCTTAAATCAACTTTCCTGATAGTTTCAATAAAGGGTATTATCACCACCAAACCACTATCCACAGTTCTCTGGTATTTACCCAGTCTTTCCACCACACCTTTCTGGTAGGGTCTTAAAATCTTTACTCCCTTATAGGCCAGCACAAAAAGCACAATAACTATAAAAATAACTACATATAAATCCATAAACTTATCCTCCTCATTTATCATCATCCAGGGACTTAAATGGTTCTACTATCAGTTTAACTCCCCTTATTTCTTTTATAAAAACATATTTTCCTTCTTTAATAGTTTGGGATGATATTGCTCTCCAGGTGTCTCCTTCTACTTTAACGATCCCTCCCTTTTCAGGGCTTAGTTCTTCAATAACCAGACCCTTTTGACCAATTAAACGTTCAGAAGTTGCTTTTTTAGGGGAATCTTTAGTTATTCTGGCGGCAAATGGTCTAGAAAGCGCCAAAAAAATAATGGAGATTATAATAAAAGCAATAAACTGGGTTAATGGATCAAAGCCAAGGTAACTTAAAACTGCAGAAACAGAAGCACCTACTCCAAACCACAAAAGAAAGAAACTAACAGTAAGCATCTCTCCTAAAAAGCATAATGCTGCTATAAAAATCCATGCTTGTACATCAATCATTTACTAACTACCTGCCCTCAATCACTTAGGAATTAAATAATTATTCTTTTTTTATAGAATTAAGTTTTGTGGTATGGGCGTTTTTAGAGAATAATCATTACATCACATAATTTTTTTTATATATCTTGCTTAAAATCATCCGGTATTTCTATATCAGCATCTCCTGCAGTTGAAAGGGGAACGGCCTTAATTAGATTATCTAATCTCTCATAAGGAATGCTCACAAATAATATATCTGGGCCATAGTTTTGATGCCGCCGGGCAGTCCAGTCCCCTACAGTTAGATTAGTTTCACCGGTCATCACTGAGTAAGACAGGGCACTGTGACATAGTGCTCCTGCTAATTCAATTTTTGGTTGAATCCCATCCCAGTAAGTATCCAGGCTAATCAATCGGCAGGCTTGATGGGCATTGCATAAAAATAATATAATATCTGGCCTTAAAGTAGCATCACTTAAGGGACTGATAACTATGTTTTCTGCTAAACCAGTGGGAGGCGGGGAAGATAGTTTGATTAATCTTTCAAAAGCAACAATAGAATGGTAGAGCTTTTCACCCCTGGTTAAGAAGTTTTGCAATCTCTTTTTAGGCTCTCCTGCAGGTACCTCACTTAAACCACAGTGCCAGTTTCCACCCGGGCAGGCACTATTTTCCAGGTTTATTACAAAGGAATTACCTTCTCCTGCTTCTTTTAAGGCCTTACAAATGGATATTTTTCCATTATAATCAGTATAAATCGGTTCATTGGTAAAAGTGATGGACAATGGTTCTTTTTTAAGTTCTAAAACTTTTTTTAAAAGGGAAGCTTGCTTTTCAAATTTCATTTAAAACACCACTACTATTCTGTAGGATAAAGAACATATAATTTGATAAATACCTTTTATGATTGTAAGTTGTATCTAATATTCACGCCGGGGATATAAGGACATATAATTTGATAAAGACCCTGGTTAGTTAGGGAGGTATAATTTTGCCATATGAGTCACTATCTTATGATCTGCACCAGGATTCCCTGGTGCATCCTGCCTTAAAAAAGCCAGAAATAAGACAAAAAAGCCATTTAAATAAAGAGGGCTATGAAACATACATTATTATCATTGAAAATCATAGCAGCACCCATGTAGACGCCCCAGCACATTTTTTAAAAGGAGGAAAGACCATTTCCGATTACCCGGCAGAAGAAATGGTTTTCCACCATCCCGTGCTGGTAGAATCATTTAAGAAATGTGATGAAGACCTTAAAATAAGGGACTTAAAAAAAATCGACCAGGAATCATTAGAAAAAGCAGATATATTGCTTTTTAAAACTTCTTTTCATCGCTATAGAAAAAATAACCCGGAAATATATCTTAAACACAATCCGGGCATTTCCACTAAATTAATTGAATACCTGAGAGAAAATTACCAATCCTTGAGGGCGCTGGGTATTGATTCTGTTTCCATCTCAGGATATCAAAAACCGGAAATTGCGCCTGAAACACATATTAAGGCCTTTATCAAAAAAGAAGAATATGGGGGGCCATTACTCTTAATAGAAGATCTTAATTTAAAGAGACTGAATTCCCAATCCATCATAAAAAGGATAATAATCTCGCCCTGGCGCATTAAAGGTATAGACAGTGCTCCCTGTGAGGTACTGGCGGAATTATAAAAAAGGTGAAATTATGGAACTAAAACCCATTGGTATTATACATTCTCCCTACACCGAGAAATCTCAAACTCCTCATCAGGGACGCTTCAGCTCAAAAGAAAGTCATATAATAATTTTTGATGAATTCCTGGAGGGACTCCAGGGCATTGATAAATACCAGTATTTAATCGTTATTTACTGGCTGGATAAAGCCAAAAGAGATATTTTAAAAGTGGTACCACATGGCAAGACTAAAAAAAGAGGTGTTTTTTCCACCAGGGCCCCGGTTAGGCCTAATCCACTGGCCTACAGTGTAGTGGAACTGCTTGAGCATAAAGAAAATAAATTAGTAGTTAAAGGCCTAGAAGCTCTGGATGGAACGCCTTTAGTGGATATAAAACCCTACTGGGAAGATTTAGATTGTGTTAAATGATTATTAAAAATCAACCACATCTCTTACAAAGGGCTCCACCTTACAATCACAGGTTTTTTGTTTTATTTCGCTTTCTTCAATAACCATGGTTTCTACCGGAGTTTTCCTAGAAAGCTCAGCCATAGCTTGCAGGGTGGATTCAGATCCACTGGCTTTTAAGGTACAAAAGAAGGCCACATTATTCAATTTATCCTTATAGTCTCTTAGAAATGTGCTTACCGGTACTGATGGTTTACCGGCCCATACCGGGGTCCCGACTATAACCAGATCATAATCTGCGGGATTCTTTTCCAGATCCTTGATAATGGTAAATTTACCCCTATTGGCCTGGTAACCTGATTTTAACCACCCTATAATCCCAGACCTTTTTTGAGTATCATATATTTCTTCCAGATCACAATTCAATTCTCGGGCCACATCCAGGGCCACATCTCGAGTATTACCTGTTCTAGAATAATAAACTACAAGTGCTTTCATGTTAAATTATTATCTGTAAAACCATATAAGTTATTAATATCGGTGAAAAATAATGGCAGAAAAAAATCAGCTTATCCCAAGAGAACCTCAGGAAGAATATCTCCAGGCGTACCTTAATGTAATGAAACTGTGGGGGGTGGATTACCAGCCACTGGAAGTTGAAACCAGTTTCGGAACCACCCATATCAATTTTTGCGGATCCAAGGATAATCCTCCCCTCATTCTTCTGCATGCCGCATCGGTTAGCTCGGCAGAATGGTATGCTAATGTAAAAGAACTTAGCAAGGATTTCTATTTAATAGCACCTGATACCATAGGGGACTGTGGCTGGAGCCGCTGCCCTAGTGAAATGGAAAATCGGGACCACTACAACCAGTGGCTAGTGGAGATCATGGACCAGCTCCACCTGGAAAAACCCCATATTATGGGTCACTCCTATGGTGGCTGGCTGGCCCTTAACCTGGCCACTTCCCACCCGGAAAAACTGGATAAACTGGTTCTTCTAGCACCGGCAGCTTCTATAGCACCTTTCAACTTACATATTAAACTGGCCTTGAAGATGCCCCGCTTACCCCTAATGCCTTCTGCAGAGAAAACTTTGAAAATGATGGCGGCTAAAGACTTTGAACCTCCAATAGAATTTGTTGAACTTATGGATGTGGTTAACCGCCACTTTAAACCAAAAATGGTTTTCCCCACGGTATTTGGTGACCAGGAATTACAAAACATAAAAAACCCTACCTTACTATTAATAGGGGATCAGGAGAAAATATATCCTCCCCTAAAAGCAGTTAAAAGAGCTAGAAAATTAATTCCAAATATAAAATCAGAAATAATTATAGATGCAGGCCATATTCTTAATATGGAAAAACCAAAAGAAGTTAACTCCCGGGTTATTAAATTTTTAAAGTCAGAATAATCTTTTAATTTAAAATTTGTTCAGTAAAATTTCAACTTCTTCCTGGTGACTTAAATCTTTAAAATATTCAAATTCAGCTTTTTTTACAGCTAAATATGCCTGAGACAATTTACTACCCAGAGCATCCATCAAATACCGGTCTTTTTCCAGATAAGATAAGGCCTGATCTAAGTTGGTAGGCAGGGTTTTTATTCCTTTTATACTCCTTTCATCAGGGGTAAGGGTTCCCGGGTCTTGTTGTACCGGTTCGGGGTAAGTAATTTCATTTTCACGGTTTTAATTTATTTATTAATGTATAATGCTTTGGAACGGATTATATTGGCATTATCACACCACAATATTCGTATAAATTCCACATCTTCCCCTATATTTTTATCAAAAAGATTAACTTCCAAAGAATTCATAAGATTATTATTAGAGAGATTATTAATAGTTTTATAAAATTTCCTCCCTTCTAAAACAACCGGCTAATAATGCCCGGGGAAAAATTAATTAAATCTTTATTCATAAATTAATAATTACACCCGGTGTTACTATGGATGAGGCTCTTAAGGAAAATGTTCTGGAAAAGGTCCTGTACTGGACCCGGAGGGGTAATAAATATTTTTTAAAAGAAGAATATCATGAGGCTCTTTTTTCATATGATAGGGCCCTGGAACTAGATCAAAATACCAGTAAAATCTGGGATAACCGGGGTGTGGTATTATCTTCACTGGGATGGCATAGTCAGGCCATAGAATCCTTTGAAATTGCCCTGGAACTTGAAGCAGATAATTACCGGGCCTGGTCTAATATGGGAGTCTCCCTGGCAGCCACACTTAGATTTGAAGAAGCATTAAATTGCTTCAATCAGGCACTGGAATTAAATCCCGAGGATGATGAAGTCTGGAATAACAAAGGTTCTGCTCTTTTTTCCATGGCCCTTTACCAGGAGGCACTGGAAAATTTCAAAAAAGCACTCCACATAAATCCAGATAATCCTCAAGCTCTGGCTGGTAAAGGTTCTGCTTTAAGGTTCTTAGGAAGGTACCAGGAGGCAGCAGAAGTACTAGAAAAGTTCATGGCCATAGCCCCTCCAGAACTGGCACATATGAAAGAGGAAGCATGGGCCATGTTACTGGATATAAGGTTAATTATGGAACGGGATGAATAAAAATTAAATATTTTGCAATTATAATTTAAAATTACTATTTTTTTAGGCGATGGGGATGAACCATAGCCTTTGGATTTACTAAATAATCAAATTCATCTTCAGATAAATATTCCAGTTCCAAAACAGCTTCTTTTAGAGTTGAATCATTATTTAATGCATAATGGGCTACTTTAGAAGCTTTATCATATCCTATTACTGGGCTAAGGGCGGTTACTAACATAAGGGACTGATCTAAAAATATATTTATCTGTTTAAGATTAGGCTTCATATCTTCAATGAGGTACTTCCTGAAATTATTACAACCATCGGTTAGTAAATTTATGGACTGTAAGATATTATAAATCATAACTGGCTTGTAAACATTCATATCCAGATAACCTCCCCCTCCCCCCATGGTAACCGCTAAGTCATTGGATATAACTTGAATCGCAATCATACTTAGTGCTTCGCACTGAGAAGGGTTCATTTTACCGGGCATGATTGAAGAACCCGGTTCATTAGCAGGAATATCCAGTTCATGTATACCACAGCGGGGACCACAACTTAGAATACGTATATCATTGGCAATTTTATAACAAGATGTGGCCAGAGTTTTTAAAGTTCCACTAACCATCACCAGAGCATCATGAGATCCCTGCACTTTAAATTTGTTGGGAGCAGTTTTAAAGGGCAAACTGGTTATTTTTGCAATTTCAAAAGCTGCTTTTTTATCAAATCCATCAGGAGCATTTATACCGGTACCAAGAGCTGTTCCTCCTAAGGCCAAATAATATAACTCTGCCATATTTGCTTTTAAGCGATTTAAATTATCATCTAACAGCCCGGCATATCCTGAAAATTCCTGGCCCAGGGTGATTGGAACCGCATCCTGCATATGAGTTCTTCCAATCTTAACTATATCCTTCCATTCTTCACTTTTTTTATTTAAAGAATCACGTAAATCGGTGATAGATGGTAATAATTTATCCTGCAGTGTTTTAACTGTAGAAATATGCATGGCTGAGGGGAAAGTATCATTGGAGGATTGGGATAAATTAACATGGTCATTAGGGTGCAGGGGCTTTTTACTTCCCAGGGCATTTCCTGTAAGCTGAGAACATCTGTTGGAAATTACTTCATTTACATTCATATTAAAATGGGTCCCACTACCGGTCATCCACACATGGAGGGGGAATTGATCCGGATAGTCGCCAGAGAGAATTTCATCACATACTCGAACAACAAGATCCTTTTTAGGCTCATCTAACAGCCCCAATTTAAAATTGGTTAAGGCGCATGATTTCTTAATAATAGCATAAGCTTCAATCATTTCTTGAGGGATTAATTGGGTACCTATACTGAAGTGTTCTAGAGATCTCTGGGTTTGAGGCCCCCATAACTTATCTGAAGGTATCAAAACTTCTCCTAAACTATCATACTCCTTACGAAATTTTCCGGTCATTTGAATCCCTTAAAATAGCAAATAAACATGTAAAAAAGATTACAATGCTGTTAATTTGGTCATTCACTAAATTCACCTTACTCAACCATTATATATTAATAATATGGAATATAAATATTATTATTTATCAGGTTAATGTTTACAACTAAAACCAAAATCTGAATTTCTAAATTTTTCATAAAAAATAAGGGCTAATCTCAGCTTAAGATTGGGTTTTATTTAAAACCAATATAAAATATTTAAAAGCCATATAAAATTAAATTTGGGGGTTTTTCATGGCAAAATATAGATGCACCGTATGTAACTATGTTTATGATGAGGAAGAGGAAGGAATTAAATTTAAGGATTTGCCTGAAGACTGGAGATGTCCGGTATGTAATTCTCCAAAAAAGGTATTTGTGAAATTAGATGGCGAAAAAAAAACTGTTTCTAAAGATGAACGCACGGTTTCTAATGTCATGATTGAGCAAATGGCCGAATGGGGTGTAAAATATATTTTTGGAATCCCGGGTACATCCTCTCTAGGGGTGGTAGATGCTTTGCGGAAAAATGACCGGATTAAATATATTCAAGTTCGACACGAGCAAACAGCAGCCTTCATGGCCTCTGCCTATGGAAAACTAACGGGACATGTTGCCGGATGTTTAACTGTGGCGGGACCGGGAGCAACCAATCTTGCCACCGGATTATATGATGCTAAATTAGACCATGCTCCGGTAATTGCTTTAACTGGTCAGGTGGAAAGACATAAGATTGGTACGGGCGCAACTCAGGAAATTGATCAACATTCCTTCTTTGAATCAATCTGTGTTTTTAATAAAGCGGTAATGTCCAAAGAACAATCCACATCTTTAGTTACCCATGCCATTAAACATGCCTTATTGGAAAAAGGTGTTTCCCATATAAGTATACCCAATGATATCCAGAAATTACCTTATGATACTAAAATTAAATCCTTTAAGGGAAATTTAGCCAACCAGTCCTTGTTACCCTCTAATAATTTGCTAAAAAGTGCAGCCAAAAAAATTGATAATTCTAAACGACCAGTTATTATAGCAGGTTTTGGGGCTATGGGTCAAGGAGACAGCTTGATTGAACTAGCAAAGAAGATAAATTCTCCTATTATAACTACTTATCGTGGTAAAGGAGTTATAAACGAAGAACATCCTTTATACATGGGAAGCCACGGGTCCATAGGCTCTACTGCCGCCTCGGAACTGGTGCAAAAGTCTGATCTTTTGATTGTAATTGGATCATCCTTCTCAGATCTAACCCAGATACCGGAAAAAAGCATGATTCAAATTGACATTGACCCTCTGATGATAGCCAAAAAATATCCAGTGGAGGTGGGCCTGGTGGGAAACAGTGCCCAAATTATACCTCAACTCACAACCATGCTTAAGGAGCGTGAGGATAAAGAATACCAGGAAGAAATGAAAAATTTAAAACAAAGCTGGATTGAGCTACTTGAAGAGGAAATATCAACTGATAAAACTCCTATCAGACCCCAGTATATTATAAAAGTCCTTAATCAGAAATTAGATGATGATGCTATTATAACTGTGGATGTAGGGGAGAACTGCTGGTGGGTGGGTCGCAACTTCTGGATGAAAAAAACTCAAAAGCTATTATTATCCGGTAACCTGGGTTCCATGGGATTTGGCTTACCAGCAGCACTAGCATCACAACTAACATATCCTGATCGTCAAGTTGCATGTATAACTGGTGATGGAGGATTCTCCATGGTTATGGCTGATTTTATGACTGCAGTAAAATATAAACTTCCTATAAAGGTGTTTTTAATGAACAATAAGGAACTGGGAATGATAATGCAGGAACAAAAAGTTGAAAAATATCCTAACTACCAAACTGAATTGCAGGACTGTGATTACGCCGGCTTTGCCAAAAATTGTGGGGGAATAGGTATAAAAGTTGAAAAACCTGAAATGCTTGATGATGCGGTAGATAAAGCTTTAAAATCAAAAAAACCTGTTCTAGTTGATATAGAAACAGATTCCCGGAGATTTATCTAAAAGTATTTTATTCTTTAAAAGATTAAGGAAGGTAAAAACATGTCAGATGAACCCGGTAATATCAGAATCAATGTTCCCGATTCAAAAGAAAACCGCCAAAAATGTCTTTGCAGGCTATGTCATAGTTATCCTCATGATTGTGAAGGGGAGATCTTATTCTGTGGTACAAAAGAAAGTAAATGTGAGATTAAAGCAAAATCCTGTCTTTGCAATAAGTGCCCAATATACATAGAGTATAATTTAAAGGGCCTATATTACTGTGATAAAGTAAGTGTGGGTGATAGTCATATCCTCATGAGGAAAAAAAATAATAATGAAGATATATCTTTTTATCAAAAAGTAGTCAATATTAAGGAACAGAGTATAGGGGGAAGTAGTGTAATAGGCTCCATGGGGTCCTTAAAAAAGTTTCCTTTTTCTCTGGATGATCTTTATCTGGTACCAGCACAGGTAAATAAATTTCCTTTAAATCAGGAAGACCCGGTAAATACAAGTATAATTCTGGGTCCTAAATCAAAAAAACCTTTAAAGATAAGTTCCCCTATCCTGATTTCAGGAATGAGTTTTGGTGCTTTATCCAAAAAAGTTCGACTTGTAATAGCTAAAACAGCTGAAAAATTAAAAATCGCCTTTAATTCAGGTGAAGGTGGCCTGGTCCCTGAAGAAAAGGACATAGGTTCTGCTTATAGGATAATTCAGTATTCTACCGGTCGTTTTGGAATTGATGAAGAGATCCTTAAATCAGCCTCAGCGGTGGAAATAAGATTTGGTCAGGGAGCCTATCCTGGTAAAGGCAGCTATTTACCAGCTGAAAAGATTACAGAAGAAATAGCAAGGACCAGAAACTTAGAATCAGGCGAAGCATCTTACTCTCCAGCCCACCATCCTGACATAACCGATCACCAGTCCTTAAAAGAAAAAGTGGCATGGCTTCGTGAAATAACAGATGGAGCACCTATTGGAGCAAAAATAGCTTGCGGTGATGTAAAAGAAGATGTTAAAATATTATCTCACGCTGGAGTTGATTTTATTGCTCTTGATGGGTTCGGTGGAGGTACAGGAGCCACGAATTATTATATTAGAGAAAACGTAGGTATTCCGGTATTCAATGCACTCCCCCTGGCTTATCATACTCTTAAAAAAATGGGGACTAAAGAAAAAATTTCATTAATTGCCGGCGGAGGATTAAAAACCTCAGCAGAATTTACCAAATGCCTATCTTTAGGTGCGGATGCCCTATATATTGGCACAGCAGCTCTAATTGCCATTAACTGTCAGCAATATCGGGTATGCTACACTGGCCTTTGTCCTACTGGAGTTACCACTCAGGACCCTAAACTAATGGATCAGTTAGATATGGAGGAGGGAATTTCAAAATTAAAAAATTATCTAGAATTATCTAAAGAAGAAATTGCCAATTTAACCCGTATTGTTGGTGAAAATGATGTTAATAACCTTTCCCAGGATAATTTAATATCAGCCAGCCGTGATATGTCCCGGGCTACCAGGGTTAGGTGGATTAATGGTGATTACCTGTAATAATTTTAACTAATACTAATCCCTAATTTATTTATCTTTCTTTAACCATAATTTATTAAAAGGAGTGTGAAACATTGTCTAAAGTAGAATTCAATAGGGAAAACCTGCAAAAATGTATCTGTAAAACCTGTCCGGTACAAGCCGAAAGTTCCTGCGCTAAAGAAAAAAATATGAAAGTCCAGGAAATGATGGAAGAGAAAATGATGCCTGACCCGGAAATGGTCCCTGGTTTGTACTGTGCCCGTGGAAAAGCATCCTGCAGTGACCTGGATACCAGTAAAATGTGTCAGTGCAATGAGTGTCCTCTATGGAAAGAATATGATTTACCTGAAGGCTCACCCATGGGTTACTACTGCCGGGATGGAGAAGCAGAATAATCTTTTTTTAATAGGGATGCCCTAATTTATCCATTATGCTCATTTTTGCATCTGGCAGAGAATCACAACCCGTTAAGATCATGGCCCGGCGAAGATCATCCTTAACATAATCAAAATACATTTTCACTGCTTTTTCCCCACCAGCTATGGACATTCTAGCCAGGGGTCGGCCTATAAGGGCCACATCTGCACCCAGTGCCAGTACTTTAAGTACATCAAATCCAGTTCTAACTGCCCCATCCGCCAATATAGGGATTTTCCCTGAAATTTCTTTAGATATATCTGGAAGCACTTCGGCTACTCCCTGACCACTATCTAATACTCTGCCTCCATGATTAGACACATAACAAGCACTTCCACCAGAATCAAGCACTTTAAGCGCATCTTCTGAGTTCATGATTCCCTTAAATATAACTGGCTTTTTTGTACAATCAACCAGTTCCTGGATTTCTGCTTCACTTTTTCTGTAAACACTTTTATCTGAAGTTACCCAATAGGTAGACCCTGCCCCATCCAGATCAACACCGGTGGCAATCACATCCAGTTTTTCGGCCACTTCAAATAACTTGATTAATCTTTCCTGGGACTGGGGTTTAAAAAAAGGTATTCCCCATCCCAGATTTTTACCTATTACTTTAACTCCCAGGTCTTCAGGACTACTGGGGGTGTTCCCCACCATACCTAAAGTGCCTGAACTTTGAGCCCCCTTTAAAAGCCCCCAGTAAAAATCATCTTCAGGTATAGCATCCTTTAAACTAGATTTTACTCCAGAAAGGGGAGCTCCCATTACTGGAATACTTAAATCATTACCTAAAAAAGAAAGAGACATTTCAGGTTCATGGTGGGTTTTAATCACTCTCATCTTGAGCCGGTACTGCTGAAGAGCCTTATAATTTGCTTCAAAAGTTTTAGCCTGTCCTGCACCTCCCAGACCAATGGGAGCACCATATTTCTGCCCGGTGCAGGTATGATCGGGATCACCATCACATACCGGGTAAACACCACATAAACCAGTGAGCATTTCCCTGGCTATATCCCTGTAATAAGTTAAATCTTTAGTTGATAGTTCTTTTGAAATTTTCTTATGCAGTGGTTCTAGATAAGACTTTGAAACCCCACAAACTGGACATTTCCATGAATGAGGAATATTTTCTACCTTAGTTCCGGGTAAAAGGCCGGTTTCTTTATCCCCTTTATCCTCATCGTACCGGAACATCTTACAATTACTACATAGATATTTCATTAAAACCCCTCATTACCCTTTCATGTATTTTACAAAAAAACTCATTTTTCTCTTTTAAGTTCATCTACTGCTTTTTCAATACCTTTAATGGGCGGCACTCCCTTAGGACATACTTTACGGCAGTTACCATATGAATCACAGGCCCACCAACCTGAAGGGATATCGGCAACTTTCAAGCGAGATTTATCTTCCCCCTCCCGGGGGTCAATATGAAACCGGTAGAGTTTAGCCAAAGCAGCAGGACCCAGATATTCTGGATTTTGTCCTTCAACAGGACAGGCCCCAAAACATGCAGCACAGAGAATACAGCTGGTATACTCTTCCAGTTTTTTAACATCTTCTGGATCCATCAACCTCTCTTTTTCAGGATTAAGATCTGATGGTTTAAAAACAGGTTGAATAAACCGATAATAATCAAAGAATTTATCCATATCCACCATCAGGTCTTTAATTACACCCAGATGAGGCAATGGTTCCACTAAAACTTCTTTTTTAGCATCCCAGGGTATGGTTTCCCCCACGCCAGGATAAGGGAATATGGGAATTTTCAAATCCCCTTTTAAAAGTGGTTCTACTTGAGTTCGACAGGCCAAACAGGGGACCTTGTTAATTAACATGGCACAGGTACCGCAAACAGCACCTCGACAGGAATAGTTAAATGAAAGTGAATCATCTAATTGCTCTTGAAACTGGAATAAAGCTCCTAATACGGTTAATCCCGGAACTACTTTTATTTCAAAAGTATCATATCGAGGAGAGTCCATTCCTTCCTGGTAACGGTAAACTTTTAGTTTCATTAGTAAACACGCTCCTCCGGTTCAAACATTCCTAAATTTACCGGCGAGTAGGACACAATCATATCTTCCTCCTCTCTTTTAACCAGGGTGTGTTTGAGGAAGTTTTCATCATCACGTTCAGGGTAATCAGTTCGTTTATGGGATCCTCGACTTTCTTTTCTTTTAATTGCTCCGATTGCAACTACTTCTGATAGTAAAAGCATTCCTTGTAGCTCTAATAATCTTATAAGGGCGTGGTTTAGTTTACGATCCTTATTTTTAAGGGAGACCTTAGAAATCTTTTCCTGCATTTTTTTGATATCACTTAGACCTTTAAGCATACTATCTTCTTTTCTAAAAATTCCAAATTTAGTGGTCATGGTCTGATTAAGCATATCTTTAATATTAAACTGATTTTCTAATCCTTTACTCTGAATAATGGCTTCAATATGGTCTTCTGAAGTTTTTATGACCTTTTCTACCAGTTTTTTAGGGGGAGTTGCAAACTCTTTAACATCTTCGATTATTTTATCTGCTACCAGACGCCCAAAAACCACGGTTTCCAGAAGTGAATTTCCACCCAGGCGGTTAGCCCCGTGTACACTTACACAGGCACATTCTCCAGCAGCATAAAGTCCTTCCAGCGAAGTTCGTCCATTAATATCCACATCTATTCCGCCCATGGAATAGTGCTGACCAGGCTGGACTGGAATGGGCTCAGTTATAGGATCAACACCTGCAAAATCCATAGAAATTTGCCTTATTCCGGGTAAACGTTCCATTATACGTTCTTCTCCCAGCAGGCGAATATCAAGCTGCACATAATCCCCTTTAAATCCTCTTTTCTGGACAAATTCTTCTTCTATGGAACGGGCCACCACATCCCGGGGTGCTAGATCAAGGGAATCAGGGGCATATCTTTCCATAAAACGCTCACCATCCTTATTAAGTAGAATACCTCCTTCTCCACGAGCACCTTCAGTGATTAAAATGTTAGTACCATAAAGGGTAGTAGGATGAAACTGCACAAACTCCATATCTTTTAAGGGCACCCCGGCACGTAAGGTCAGGGACTGACCGTCACCAGTATTAATCAGGGCATTAGTGGATTTATTGAATATTCTACCAAAGCCTCCGGTGGCCATCAGTACTGCTTTAGCTACAAATCCATGAATTTCACCCTTTAAAAATTCCAGAGCAGTACACCCGGTACACCTTCCCTGGTCTCTAATCAGGGAGGTAACAAAAAATTCATCATAAATAGGAATTTTTCGGGCATTGACCTGCTCATAAAGAGTATTAAGTGTGTTGTGACCAGTACGATCTGCTGCATAACATGTACGTGGAAACCCGGCCCCTCCAAAGGGTCGCTGTGCTATTTTTCCATTTTCCAAACGGGACCATACGGTTCCCATGTGTTCCAATTCAATAACAGTTTTTGGTGCTTCACGGCACATTCTTTCTACTGCATCCTGATCAGCCAGATAATCAGATCCTTTCACCGTATCATAGGCATGGTTTTTCCAGCTATCAATACTGCCTTCAGGTCCTTTTACATTGCCTAAAGAAGCATTCATTCCACCCTGAGCAGCCACGGAGTGAGATCTTAAAGGATTAACTTTACTAATAATTGCCACATCAAACCCTGCATCAAAAACTTGAAGGGCCGCTCTTAGTCCGGTTAAACCACCTCCTATAATAATTACCTCGTATCTATGGATCACTACTTTATCCCCCATTATTATTCCGTCAATAAGTATTATTGGGGATTTATAGTTATTATTTTTTGGTATATTTCTACCATCACTCCCGGGGAATTGGTTAATGGTGCATTAACCACCTCAGGAGATAAAAAATTAAGGGAGGGGGCCCATAACTTAATGCTATAAACTTAAAACTAAAAAAAATATTAAAAATCAGGATATTTTATTCATATCCCTGTTTTAAAAAATCGTATGGTTTTATTTTCATTAAAACCTAAATTATCGAGCTTTAAAATAATCATTTAAGTCCCTTATGGCTCTTAAATGATAAATATATAAATTATTAAAAATAATATTAAACTATATTCTTATATCTAATTTTAAATTAATCACCAAAAGAAGAATCTGAACAATTAATGATAATACCTGGATTTAATCCATATTGCAAAAAAATATTAAAATAAACTTTAAAATCTAATAATAATAAAAATAAGCTCCCAGAGAATAATTTAGGGGTTGTTAGGAGTGAAAAGGGAGGTGTGTTTCTCTGGAAGCTTATATGTTTCGAGTTTTCAACAAAATAAATAGATATTTCGCGTCGAAAACTACAATTCGGGGGTGATGTGTGCATACTACACACAACATTATATGACTTGGTTATCCTATATAAACTTATCGCTTCTAGCATAAATATACAATAGGAAGGGGCTTAAAACAATGTAGAGTTAATTCCAATCTATTTAATCAATGCTAGTTTGAATATTAAAA
>CAMYKT010000009.1 GCA_947259185.1 uncultured Methanobacteriaceae archaeon | reverse complement strand
AGGAGTTAAGTTTGCCATACCTCTGGCTATTGTAGCTTATGCTATATTCTATATTATTAGCGAATTTGGAATTCTTTTAGTAGGAGTTTAGAGGTGCTAAAATGCAATTCATTATGGATGAAGAAGGTCAGGGATCTGCAGAACTTATCCTTATTTTTGGGGGGATGATAGTAATAGTGATTGTGGCTGCAATATATTATCAGAACTATCTGAGTGGTTTAGGTGATGAGATTATTAAAACCGATGTGGAAAACGTCACCAATCAAATTAATGACCTGGAAAATAGATTTTAATCTAGTAATACTGATTATTTTTTTTTTAAATTTTTTCATTTTAGTTCTTAAGAGGAATAATTATGCAGATGATAATTGATGGCAAGATGGTGGATAAAAAAGAGAAAATAAAAGTTTTTAACCCTGCTAATGGTGAAGTAGTAGGTCAAGTGCCCTTTGGAAATAAGGATGAGTTAAAAAAAGCTATTATGGCTGCAAATAGTGCAAAAAAAGATTTAAATGAAATGTCGTCCCGTAAAGTTTCTCTGGCCCTGGAAGATATTGCCCAGGAGCTATCTCAAAACTGGAAAGATTTCGCCAGATTAATAACTCTGGAATGTGGAAAACCAATTAGAACCTCCCAGGATGAAGTTAAACGATCTATTGAAACTCTGAAATTATCTGCAGAAGAATCTAAACGTATATATGGTGAAACAATTCCTCTGGATGCGGGAATTGGAGGGAAAGGGTTTATTGGATTTACTCTAAAAATACCTTTAGGGGTAGTGGGAGCTATAACTCCCTTTAACTATCCATTAAATTTAGCAGTCCATAAATTGGCCCCAGCCTTAGCGGCTAAAAATGCTGTAATTTTAAAACCATCACTTCAAGCACCTCTTTCTATTCTTAAACTATTAGAAATCATGTATCCTCATTTTCCAGATGGGGCTGTTAATGCAGTTACAGGAAGGGGAAGTGAAATCGGTGAGGAATTGGTTACCAGTGAATATATTGATAAAATTTCTTTTACAGGGAGTGTAGAAACTGGTAAATTAATTTCCCAGCAAGCATCCATGAAAAAAATCACTTTAGAGTTAGGTGGTAATGATCCTTTAATTGTTCTAGAAGACGCTGATTTAGAAAAAGCGGTTGAAGGGGCTGTTCGAGGTTCTTATCTTTATGCAGGACAGGTTTGCATTGCCGTAAAAAGGTTAATTGTTGATGAAAAAGTGGCTGATGAGTTTTCAGCACTGATGGTAAAAGAAACCAAAAAAATGAAAATGGGAGATCCATTAGATCCTGAAACTGATGTTGGCCCATTAATTGATGAAAATGCTGCATCTAATGTGCAAAAAATAGTTTCTGAGGCATTAGCTGAAGGTGCTGAGTTGATATGTGGTGGTAAACGGGATGGTAATTATTACAGTCCCACCGTGCTGGATCAGGTTACCCCTTCCATGAGGCTGGTAAGTGAAGAAACTTTTGGCCCTATATCTCCTATAATCCGGGTTAAAGGAGTAGATGAGGCTATTAAAATTGCTAATAGTACTCCTTATGGTCTACAATCTAGTATTTTCACCAGTAACATTCACCATGCCATGCAGGCAGTAAAAGAAATAGAATCAGGTTCAGTAATGATAAATAAACAATCTACTTTCAGAACGGATAATATGCCCTTTGGTGGATTTAAAATGAGTGGAATGGGTAAAGAAGGGGTAAAATATGCAGTGGAGGATATGGTCCGCACCAAACTGGTGGTAATCAATACCAGTTAGATAGGACAATAACTTTTTTTAATCAGCTTATTCTTTCAAAAATCCTTCAACTATATTCCGAGCTTCATTAAGGGCTTCTAATGGTATTCCATGAGGAATTTCTCCTTTAGGACCATTAACATCCTTTAAAATTCCTTCACCAGCACCTAAAAACATCCCATCGCTGGTTATACCCATAAAAGTACTGGGGGGTAACATGGAAACAGCAACTCTATTACTTTCCTGTACTTACATATCATTGGTAACCACGGTTATTGCTTTATCCCCTAAATTTACATTACATATAATTAAATTATCGGCCTGAGGGTGCTTTGAGACACTCATAATTTCCCCTACCTTAATATCTATTCCTATAATAGGGTCATTGATTTTTCCCAGCATTATACGTTTTTTAAGTCCCAGAATTGTATTAAAGAAAAAACTAACCTTTGCAATATTTTCTTCTAATTTTTCCCTTTCAGCACGGGTGGCTTGATCCAGAAATTTCACTTTCCATTTCTCTCCACCCATATACTTAATTATGGAATGCACCTGTTCTTCAAGGGCAACTATTTGGGGTGATTTTGCAATGGCCTCTGGTTCCATATAAGAATAAGATAAATATTTTAATTCACGGGCCATTTCCTGGGCAGTATCTCTGGCCATTTTTTTATTCCAATGGCCTTTAAAATTTCTACCTTCAATAGTTCTTAAAAATAATTCAATAGATTTTTCCGCTACCTGTAGTCGGTAATCCTGACTGGTATCCCACATGTTCTCACCTTTTATTATTTTTAAAATAAAATTATTTTAATTAACATACCTTGTGAAGAATGCTCATATTCAATCTTATAATATTCTGATTATATTAGCTTACCATAATTTATTATATTGCTGGAAATAAATTGCTATTTTCAATACTAAAGTATTTAAAGTATTAAATGATAAAATATCTTATAATAAGGATTTTAATGGTTAATATTTTCCCCAGGAGAATCAATTACCTAAAATTTTGGTGGTGTAAAAATGGTTGAGTTGTCCAATCTCTATGGTTTAGATATATACACAATTAAAGGAAAATATGTGGGAAGAGTACAGGATGTGGTGTTGAATATTAAAAAGGGCAGAGTATCCAATCTCAAAGTCAAGGCCATGAAAATGGATAAGAAAAATGTGGGTCTTAAAGAAGTAATTAGAACCAGCATCAGGATTGTCCCTGAAACAGATGAAATCCGACCACTAAAAGAAGAAGGTGTTATGGATATTGCTTATGATAGGGTTCAGGCTGTAGGTGATATATTACTCATATCCTCTGAAATGGTTGAAAAAGCACCTAATCCATTATAATATTTTTATAATTTTTTCATCCACTTATTTTTTCTAAAACTTAATTTTTATATTAATTATGCATCTTAAACAGTGATTTCATGATAGTGGGAATAGTGGGCTGTGGGGCCATTGCGAATATCATTACCAATTTTGCTCTGGAGGGCAAACTGGGTGTTGAACTTAGATATTTCTTTGATCGTGACTTGGAAAGGGCGGAAAATTTAGCTTCACAAATCAATGGTAAAGTTGTTTTAAATCTGGAAGATATGCTGGAACAGGTGGATGTAGTAATTGAATCCGCATCTCCTATGGCTGTACGTGAAATTGTACCTCTCATACTGGAAAAAGGTAAAAATGTTATAATTATGAGTATAGGGGCATTAATGGATCAAAATCTTAAAGAGGAACTTATTAAAAAAGCCAAAGAAAATAATGCAAAAATTTACGCCCCCTCGGGAGCCATAGTTGGACTGGATGGTATCAAAGCTGCTTCCATTGGCCATATAAATAAAGCGACCCTCATAACCAGAAAGCCGCCCCGATCGCTGGGTATTGAAACTGATGTAAAACAGATACTATATGATGGAAAAGCATCAGAGGCGGTACAAAAATTTCCCGTAAACATTAATGTAGCTGCTGCTTTGAGTATAGCTTGCGGAATAGACGTGGATGTTAAAATCATTGTCGATCCTGATGTGAATCGAAATGAACATGAAGTTAATGTACAGGGAGACTTTGGAGAATTTAAAACCACCACCAAGAATATTAGATGTTCTATAAATCCTAAAACAAGTGTTTTAGCCGCATATTCTGCTATAAAGTTGCTTAAGAGCTTGAATGAAAATTTTATGGTGGGTACCTAATTTAAATACTAGTATTTTTTTATTTACTAAATCCAAGTCAGATTAAAGCATATCTTTATCAATTACCTGGAAGTAATTTCAGGTATTTTATTAATTAAAATAACAAATTAAGAGCAGGAATTAGTATTCTATGAAAGAGTGTGAAATTTTTTCTAACTTAAAGGTACCTTGCGGGTCTAAACTGGTTTTAAGGCTGGATGGAAGGGGCTTTTATAGACTTTCTAAGGAATGTGGCCTGGAAAAACCATATGACTCTCTTTTTGTAGATGCCATGGTCAATACCGCCATATACATTATGCGAGAGTTCAGCCCTTCTTTTATCTATACCTTCTCTGATGAATTCAACATATTAATGGATTATGTTCCATTTTCCGGCCGAATTGAAAAACTGGATTCGGTGTTTGCCAGTTTTACTGCCACTTCATTCTTACATAACTTTAATAAAAACTTATTAAAATCACAAGAATGCAATTCTGGAAAATCAGGAGTTTTAAATGCAGTTTCTTTTGATTCACGTGTGATTCCCCTCTCTTCGGAGATGGTACTCAACTACTTCAAATCCCGGCAGGATGAATCCTGGAGAAATTGCCTTAATGGATACGCTTACTGGACCTTGAGGGATGAAATGGATAAAAATCAGGCCATGAAACAATTAAAGGGACTTAAAAGTGCTCAAATACATGATTTATTATTTGAAAAGGGAATAAACATATCGGAAGTACCGGCCTGGCAAAGAAGAGGGGTAGGGATTTATAAAGGAGAAATAGAAATTAAAGGATACAACCCCCTCCACAAAAAGGAGGTTTTAACTACCCGAAAAAAAATTATAACTGACTGGAACCTCCCGGTATTTAATCAGAATTTTTTTCAGGAAATGGAGTTTTAATCTCCCCTCATAAAATTATAATACACTTAGTTTATTACACTAAATCTTAATTAATTTAAAAAAATTTATTCAGGTACTAACATGGGAATACTGGACCGGCTACTCAGCTTTATTTTTGGCAATAATAAACAAAAATTCAATGAAGTTCACTTAGACCAGGAGGTTGTAGATGAAATTATTCAGATTTCACAAAAAACCGCCCCTCTGGAGTTCGTGGCCCTTTTGGCAGGTAAAATTAGAAATGAAGTTTTACATATTGATGGATTGATTTTTCTACCGGGAGAAACATCTAATGAAGGTGCCGTTATGAAGATTTTTATGTTACCTCCCATGTCCGGAGCGGTTGGATCAGTGCACTCCCATCCTGGTTTTTCAGCTCATCCCTCTGGGGCAGATTTAATCTTTTTTTCGAAAAATGGATTTTTTCATTTGATTATTGCACAACCTTATACCCTGGATAGCATGGTAGCTTATAATACCTTTGGTGAGATAACTGATTTTAAAGTGGTTTAATTTTAATAAGTATTTTATAGTGATTTATGGTTTTTTGTTAAATATAATTCATAAATTAATCGCATTTAAAATATGAAAATAATATTACACTAAATTAACAAAAAAAGAATTTATAACAAGTTTAAACCATATCCGGTTAATAAATCTTTAAAAAAATAAGTATTGGAATTTTAAATTATTAATTAATTAAAATTCCAGGGCCACGGCATCTTCCACATGGTCCATTTTTTTTACTTCATCAATTACACTCTGGGGGACGCTCTGGTCGACTTTCAGGACCATTATTGCTTCTCCACCTACTTCCCTGCGCCCTACCTGCATGGTAGCAATGTTAATTTCATGCTCTCCCAGTTTGGTACCAATTGCACCTATAGTTCCAGGAAGATCCTGATATTTGGCAATAACCATGGTTCCTTCTGGTTTCACATCTACCCAGTAATTATTGATTTTAATGATTTTTGGTTCATCCACATAAGTCCCATCTAAAGAGAATTCATCCTTATCGGTCTGGATTTCTAACTTGATAATACATTTGTAACCTTCTGATTCAGAGCGTTTACCTTCGGTAATCACTATTCCCCTACTTTGAGCTATGGAAGGTGCATTAACCAGATTCACTGGTTCGGTTAGTATGGGGTTTAAAATACCCTGCAGTATGGTCCTGGTTAAAATATCTTGTTGGGGCATTTCTGATAGTTCACCACAGTAGGTAACATCCATTTTTTTAATGTTTCCTGAAGTGGCCTGTTCCATAAAGCTTCCCATTTTCTCAGAAAGATCCAGATAGGGCTTCATAATTTTGAAATTCTTAGAATCCATCACCGGCATATTTAATACATTGCGTGGTGAACCTCCCTGGAAAACAGTAATTATTTCATTGGCCACAATCAAAGCTGCATCTCGCTGGGCTTCTGCAGTGGAAGCACCAATGTGAGGGGTGGCTAGCAGATTATCCAATCCTAAAAGTGGACTTTCTTTTGGTGGTTCACTTTCAAATACATCCAGAGCGGCTCCACCTATTATGTCATTTTTTAAAGCATAATAAAGAGCATCTTCATCAACAATTCCGCCTCTAGCGCAGTTGATAATAAAAGCGGTGTTTTTCATTATTTTCATTTCTTTAGTGGAGATTAAGTGCCTGGTTTCAGGAGTTAATGGTACGTGAATGGTAATCACATCTGATTCTTTAAGCAGGGTTTCCAGATCAACCACACTTACCCCCATTTCTGCACCGGCTTCTTTACTGATATATGGGTCATAAACCATAACTTCCATGTTAAATGCTTTTGCTCTTATAACCACCTGGGAACCTATTCTACCCATTCCCACAATACCCAGGGTCTTATTATTTAATTCAATCCCCATAAATTTACTTTTTTCCCATTGTCCTGATTTAACTGATTTGTCTGCTATGGATATCTTCCGGGCCAGAGACATCATCAAACCCATAGAATGTTCTGCAACCGTGATTGAGGTGGATTCAGGGGCATTAATCACCATTATGCCCTTCTCTGTAGCGGCCTGAACATCCACATTATCCACTCCCACACCGGCCCGGGCAATTACCTTGAGTTTAGAACTTGCTTCAATTACTTCACGGGTCACCTTGGTTCTGCTTCTAACTACAATGGCGTCGTATTCATTTATAACTTTTACCAGTTCTTCTGGAGTAATGGAGGTGGCTACCGTTACTTCGGCTACCTCTTTAAGATCGGAAATTCCTTTTTCATTTATTGAATCGGCAATAATTACCTTCATTTGGTCCATAATTTCACCATCTATTTTCTCTAAATATTGGTATTGATAAGCAGACATTTAAATATGTCATTTTATATTTATTAAAAATTCACCAGTTTAACTAATATGGCCATATTTATTTAAGGATTGATCATATCTTATAAGGTATATCTGGCGGTTTTAAATCTGATTAATGCTTCACTCACTATGAATATAAATAAAGATAACTACAAAAATTAATTAAAAACCATGAAAGGAAGTTAAATGTATGTTTAAAGATTACTCCTATGTAAATAATAAAAAAATCCCTCAAACACTCTTAGGAACTTCTCCTTTTATTGGCGCGGCTCAATTTGGACATCGAGCCCGCCTTTATCAACTTGATTTGTATTCTCAGCCAGAAAATATGGCTGAAATTATTAAAAAATCTCATGAAATGGGTATAAAAGGAATTCAGCTTCTACCCTATGGGCCGGTAATCCAGGCCCTGGAAATGGCCCGGAATGATGGAGTTTATATGGATGTGGTGGGAACCATACGTCCTGACCATGAAATAGAGGATATAGAAATGCTCTCATCCCTTAAAGCAAGTGTAATGTTACTCCATGCGGATATAACTGATAAGTGTAAATGGGAAGAGTTAGGGGAATATCTGGATATTATAAAAAATACAAATTCAATTCCTGGCCTGGTTACCCATACTCCATTTAAAACTACCTCATCTCTCCTAGAATCACCTATTTTAAATGATTTTGAAATATATCTCATGCCAGTCAATAAACTTGGATATTTAATGGATACTCAAGAATTCCTGCCAGATCAAAGATCACAGCTTAGAAATCTGGTTCTGGAACTTGATAAAACTATAATTGCTAAAAAAGTGCTGGCTGCGGGAATATTAACTCCAGAAGATGCCTTTCAATTTTTAAAAACACTGGATTATGTTGATGCAGTTGCGCTGGGTATAGCATCTAAAAAGGAGGCAGAACAGACATTTGGACTGCTATTTAATAAATAATTCTTCTTTTTTATTATCCTGGGAATAAAATTAAATTAAAATTAAGAAATAAAAATAATAACTAATCTATCCACCAAATAAGAGAGATCTTTATTAACTACACTCTTTTCTTTCTCTTATTAATTTAATGAGTTCTAGAGGAGTTTCCATTTCACCAATTTCCCAGCTTTTAACCACAGGGATTCCATCCAGAGACTCAACTGACTTTTTACGGTCCATTATAAAAACGGCATCTGAACCAGTGACTATGGAAAGATCCTTTAAATTAACTGCCATTTTCTGTAGTGTTTTCTGGTTTCTTTTTTTATCCAGATTGGTAATTAAAGGATTTTTATCCTTGGAAGCGCCGGGTTTTTGCATGGTGGCCAGCGCATCAAATGGTGTTTTCTGGGTGGGGATTACTCCAAAACCGAGATCAATCAGCGAATTTGATTCCCCTTCCTTTTGCTTTTCCAGAGAATTGGCACAAATTTTTTGATCTGGAATTTTAAATAAATCAATAGAAATAGTTATTTTGAGATTTAATATATCTTCCAGCATCATGGCAGTCTCGGGACAGGCCCGTACCAGGCCATGTTCGTATTTGTAGATTGTTTCACGGGATACATGGGCTAAATCTGCCAAATCTTTAAGTGAAAGATTATATTCTTCACGAACATCTTTTAAAGCTTCTCCATTAACCTGAACGTAGTATCCTCCCCTGTCTGCCAATATTTCAGGGTAATCTTTATCGATAATCATATTTTTAAGGGTTTCCAGTCCAATAACCGGGATGCCGTGTCTTTCATAAACCACGTCTTCTTCCAGGTATTCAGTTTTTGATTTAAGACCTACAATAAGAGGTGAACCTAGAAAAGTACTGGAAACTTTCTTTATAGCATCTGCCTGCAATCCATTAATACTGTCAATATTTATTAAAACCTTTAATAATAGAAGCAATAACTTCTTCCGGGCTACCATATCAAAGCAACTCCGATCATAAATATGGGAAGTTTCAAATCCATGGTTGGATAAAAGATTATTTATTTCTTGAAGGAAATGAATCCTTTCAGGATTATTCATAAGATCACCGGTGATGACTAAAAATGTATGAAATTTACGTGGGCATAGATGACACAGATTCCCCAGAAGGAATGTGTACAACTTATATTACTTGTGTAATTATTGATGAACTTAAATATTGTGGTTTCAAGGTGGAGGGATATCCCAGATTGATACGCCTCAATCCTTTTGCCAGATTTAAAACAAGGGGGAATGGTGCCACATCATTTAAAATAGTTCTGAATTCTACCACTCAGATAGAAAAAGCAAAAGAAATTATTTTAAAAAAAGTGGAAGAATTATCATGTCTGGAAAATGAGAATACCAATCCAGGGGTGGTTTTTTACCAGGGAACTGTAAATCAAAAACTAAAATCATTCGCCCTGAAGGCCATACGCAGCATAATAAATATAAAAGAAGCAAAAAATATTGCAAAAGAAATAGGGGCCGATATTCACTGTTATAAAAACGGTAGGGGAATCATAGGGGCTTTATCAGCGATTGGATGTCCACTGGATGACAGTACATATGAATTATTATCTTATCGCCAGCGTGAAAATTACTGCTCTAAAAGAAAGATAAATCCTCAATCAGTTATAGTAATGGATCAAAAAACCTATCCTCAGACCTTTGATAATCTGGATGGGGGATATATGGCCATAGAACCTCATACTCCCTGCCCTATTTTATATGGAATTCGTGGAGAAAGTCCACAAGCTGTTTTAGAGGCCCATAATATGGTAGAAATAGATGAACCTGTAGATAGGTATTGTATATTTAAAACCAATCAGCATACAGACATCCATCTCCAGAAAATAAAAAAAATCAGTGAAATGGAAAAGTTCGGGTGCTATATTGTTTCGGGAGAAGTGGAAGCTTTGCCCTGGAATATTGAAGGTGGGCATGTTTTTTTCAAACTTAAAGATGATTCGGGAAGGATTCAATGCGCCGCTTATGAACCCACCAAAGACTTCCGGAAGTTAATTAAAAAACTATGTCCGGGAGACCATATTACAGTTTATGGAGGTATTGGTTCCCAGGGAACTTTAAACCTGGAAAAAATTCAGATAAAATCATTAGCACCACAATACATTGAGCAAAATCCATTATGTGATTGTGGAAAACGTATGAAATCTGCAGGTAGTAGTAAAGGATACAAATGTCCTCGATGTGGTAAGAAGATCAGGAGTGAATCAAAGTTAATTACTGAAATAGCAAGGGACTTAAAAACTGGTTTTTATGAGGTACCTCCTTCTGCCCGTCGGCACCTCTCTAAACCTCTCATAAGAATGAATATTTAAATTTAATTTTTTAAAATTTTTTAATTATTCCATATTTATTTAGAGTTCCCGGAAATTAATTGAAATAATGAAAAACTTTATGCACATCTTTAAATCATTACCATCATATGATTACCACCCAGCTGGCATCGTTTATAATTAATCTTCACATAGATGAAATACCTCTATTTATCCGGGGAAAAGCTAAATTATGTTTAACCGACTTTTTAGGAGTTAGTTTGAGAGGTTCCAGAGAAAAAAGTTCTCAGGCCATCTGGGATACAATGGAATCCATTAAATTATCACCGGGCGATTCATCTAAAAAAATTACTGTGTTGGGACATGGTAGGGGCGGATTACTGGAAAGTTGTTTGATTAATGGGATTTCAGCTCATGCTCTTGATCTGGATGATGGTCATAGAATTGCCCAACTTCATCCCGGTTGTTCTGTTATACCTGCTGCTCTTGCCTTAGCAGAATATCACGATAAATCTGGAAAAGAATTCCTGGAGGCCCTGGTGGCGGGATATGAAGTGGCAATAGTCCTGGGCATTACAGTTAATCCTGTGCATCGGAATATGGGTTTCCATAGTACCTCCACCCTGGGGGTTTTTGGTGCAGCTGCTGCTTCTTGTAAAATTCTGGGATTGAATTTTGAAGAGACTGTAAATGCCCTGGGCCTGGCAGGTACTCAATCAGCGGGATTTTTAGAATCCGGTCACTCAGGTAGTATGGGTAAACATCTACATGCCGGGCATGCAGCACATTCTGGAGTAATATCTGCTTTATTAGCCCAAAAAGGATTCACAGGATCTTCCAGCATTTTGGAGGGGGAAGAAGGTTTTTTAAACTGTATGTGCTCCGATATTAAAGAAAGAGATTTAGTAGATACTTTTACTTCCCTTTTAGGCCAATTCCATATTAAAGATGTTTATTTGAAGAAATATCCTGTTTGTCGCCATTTACACTCTTCTATTGACTCGGCCCGCCAAATCTCTAAAGAATTAAATTTAAAAAGAATTAAAATTAATCAGATAGATAATATAATGGTTCAAACCTATAAAACTGCAGCTGAGCATGATAATTATTATCCTGAAACTCCTGAATCTTTAAGACAGAGTTTACCCCTTTCTATAGCCATTACACTGCACCGGGGTGATTTAGGAGTGGATGATGTGAAAGCAATTAGCCAACTTTCACCTGAAGTCAGGGCATTAAGTCAAAAAATTACTATTGAATTAGATGAAAAATTAGATAATCTTCAACCCCATAAAAGACCTTCTAGAGTTACAGTCACCTATAATAAAAAAAATAATATAAGTGGAAATAAAGTAATAAATACTTATTCTATTGAAAAAACTACTTTTTTGCCCCAGGGAGAATCAGAAAATCCTTTTACCAAAGATGAGATACTCCATAAATTTCAGTTTCTTAATCCAGGATATGATATTCGAAAACTCGAAATCATAAATGAAATGGAATCATTACCTATCAGATACCTAATGGGTAACTTTAATTGATAAAAGGGGTAACCCTATTTTAAGTGAAGCGGGGATTCGAAATTTTGCAAAGTTTTCATTTTCGTATTTGACTAAATTTGCCCTATAATACTATTAAGGACATTATTAGTTATTCGCTCATTAAAAAAGTATTAAGTAATCTAATTGGAATAATAAATTACGGAGGTGAATCTATGGATAAAACCAGGTTATATTTAGAAAATATGGGAATTAAATCCTTATCAAGAGACATAGTGGAATCAAAAAAGAGATTTGATGATGAGGCACAGTACCGTTTTGAAGTTCCGGGAATACAAAAACCAGAAGCTTTAGATTCTTTAATTGGTGCTTTAGATGATTATGAATTAGTAGTTCATCGGGTAACCCAGACCAGGGGGATAATGCTACTTACTGATTCTGAAATAGAAGAGATGGGAGACTTAGCCCGGGAAGCAAGAATAGAACTTTTTTTAAGTGTAGGTCCCCGGGCTACATATGACACCAGCGCATCTGCTCAAACTAAAGAAGGGGCCCGAATAGGCTATCGTTTGAGGGGATATGAAAACCTGGTTTATGCCATTGAAGATGTTAAACGGGCCATAAATCTGGGTATTAGAGGTATAGTAATTTATGACGAGGGTTTGCTCTGGATTTTGAATAAATTGAGGGCTGATGGAGAAATTCCATCTGAAGTACACTTTAAAATCTCGGCCCACACCGGCCATGGTAATCCTGCTTCAGCACGGCTTTTGGAAGAACTGGGGGCGGATTCTTTTAATCCAGTGCGTGATTTGCAGATACCAATGCTGGCTTCATTAAGAGATTCCATTGATATTTCTATTGATGTACATACTGAAAATCCCAAATCATCAGGGGGTTTCATTCGTCATTATGAGGTTCCGGATATAATAAAGGTGGCTGCACCGGTTTATCTTAAAACTGGAGGCTCAGTCGCAGGACATCACGGGTGGGATACTACTAAATCCCAGGCTCGTGAGCGCATTAGACAGGTATCACTGGTTAAATCCATGATTGATCGATATTACCCTGAAGCCATAATTTCAAAAAAAGGACCATCTGATCTGGCCATACCTCTTTAATGACCTGTATAGTATAATCAATACTCTAATTTTTTGTTATTATGGGAAATCTTATACAAATATAAGGAGGAAAGCATGAATCTTATTCATCAGGTTCAAAAAGCAGTCATAAAAGCCAGCACCACATTTCGCCAGGATCAAATAGATGCCTATCAAAATGCCCTTAAAACAGAATCTAATGAAAATGCCATTTGGGCCCTTAAAATTTTAATTGAAAATGCTAGAATTGCAGAAAAAAAGGAACTTCCCTTGTGTGATGATACTGGAATCCCTCATGTTATAGTGGAAATAGGAAATGAAACCACATTACCTGGTAAATTTTTTGAAGATATAATTAAAGGAATAGAAAAAGGTCTTCAAAAACTGCCTGCACGGCCAATGGCTGTAAAAGGAGACGATATTCAGCGAATTGAACAAAGCAAGGGACTTTTTGAAGATCCTGGAAAACTGACTCCTCCTGCCTTTTTAGTTGATTCAATACTAGGAAATAAGATTAAAATCCATATATTGATGTTAGGGGGCGGGCCAGAAATACGGTCAAGTACTTATAGGGTTTTCCACAAGAGAGATAATAGAAAAGTATTTGGGCAAGTTGTTACATGGATGAAAACAGAGGTTTCAATGTTAGGATGCACTCCATGCATCCCTGCAGTAGGCATTGGTAGAACTCATTTTGAAGCTACAAGTTTAATGCTAAAGGCAATGGCTTATGGGGATTTAAATCAACAGTCTCCTGTAGAAAATTATATAACTGATTCTATAAACCGGGCTAAAGTAGGTCCTCTGGGCCTGGGTGGCTCAGCAACTGCTTTGGGTTCCTTTGTTAAGGTCGGGCCTCAAAGGGCTAGCGGAGTTAGAATTGTTTCTATGAGGCCTTGCTGTTGTATAGAGCCTAGAAAAGCAATTATAGAGTTGTAAATACGGATGGAAGTTGTTTTATTGAATAAATAGATCTATTATTTATTTCAATTTTTATCTGAATTTATAAGTTCACCACCTATTCTTGAGGTGTGTAGTATGGCAATTGGAAGAGAATCACTAGAGAATGTATTCAAAATTAATAATCCTAAATGGAGGACATCCATCACCAAAGTCGAACCTAATAATATAGTTACCAGGGGATATTCTCAAGAGAACCTCATTGGCAACATTTCTTTTTCAGAAATGGTTTATTTACTAATCAAAGGCGAAATACCCGAAAAAAAGGAATCAGAGATGTTAAGTGCAGTACTGGTTTCATTTTGTGATCACGGAGTTACTCCTCCTAGTACTCAGGCTGCCCGGCTAATGGCATCTGCTGGATCTAAAGTACATGCTTGTATTGCCGGAGGTCTTTTAGCTTTTGGAAAAAACCATGCAGGAGCAATTGAGAAGTCCATGCGGGCTTTCCAGGAATTTATTCAAAATTCTAAACCAGAAACAGATATAATGGTAATGGCGGAGGAATTTGTGAAAAATTACATTGAAAAAGGAAATAAAGTGCCTGGTTTTGGCCACCGATATCATTCTGAAGATCCCCGAGCAACCCGTCTTATCCAGCTGGCCCATGAATATGATTGCATTGGAGATCACACTCGTCTGGCAATGGCAGTACAGGATGTTATGGTGGAAAAAAAAGGTATCAAAATGAATATTGATGGAGCAAACTCAGGTATTTTATCAGATATGGGCTTTAACTGGAGAACAGGCACTGGAATTTTTATGATAGGTAGATTGCCCGGCCTTATATCTCATGTATATGAAGAAAAGGTACGGGAACCAGATTTCCGAAAATTCTTCGATATTGAAGAAATATATTATGATGGGGTGGAAAACAGGTCATCTGATGAAATTAATATGGCAACCTTAAATAGTATTCCTAAAGTGTTAGATTAATAGAAAATTAAATAGTAAAAGATAAATATATCTCAAAATAGATTTTGCATAACCATGGTGATTAAATGATAACGATATCGGAAGCTATTACGACGATTAAAAAAGCTGAAAACGATGCTGATAAGTTAATTAATGATTCTAAAACTAATTCAGCTCAAATGATTGATGAAGCCAAGGCAAAATCCATGGAAATGATGGAAACTGCTAAAAAGGAAGCTCAAGAAGAAGCTGAAAAACTTATTTTTGATGCAGAAACCACAGCCAAAAAAGAGGCCCTGAATATTGTTAACCATGCTAAAAAGGAAGTTGGGGTAACCAAAAATAATTCCTTAAGCAAGGTTGATGAGGCCTCAGATATTATTGTAAAAAGTGTACTGTAGTGTGAGTGCCATGTTCTTACCAGCGAGAATGCATAAACTCAAAATAATAACTCTGGATCAGTACTCTGATTCTGTCGTGCGTTCTTTGCACGAGGAAGGGATTGTGCAGATCCATGACATATCTGAGCGAATTCAACAGGACGCTGAGTGGGCACAAATTTTAAAACCATCCAAGGTTACTGGCTATACTGGCAAAATATCATCTCTTTTAATGAAGACTACTGGAATTGTTGATTTTCTGGGTACTGTGTCTTCGGAAGATACCGGGATTTTAGATATGGTGAAAGGTTTCATCAGTCCGGAAATCTTTGATAAAAGAGAAGTTGAAGATATTGATGCCGAAGCTCTCTTGGATAAAGCTGAGTCAATGCTCAGCAATGTGGAAAGTAAAACCAGGAATATAGAAGAAAAATTAGCCATGATAGATGCTGAAAAAAATGAAAAAGTAGCATCTCTACAAACGGCTGAAAAACTTATAAACTTCGATATTAATTTTGATGATTTAAAAAATTCCAGATATTTATCAGTGATAACTGGTAAAATTTCCACAGAAGCCTACCAAAAGTTCCATGACGAATACGCTCAATCGAAAGACGAAATACTGGTCTATACTGACTCGGGAGAATCAAAAACCGACTTAAATATCTTAATCATATCTCTTAAAGAACAATCTGAAGAGATTGCCGGGGTTTTAAGGCGGCTTGAATTTGAAAGATATGAAATCTCTCTCCTTTCAGGTAGGCCCACTGAAATAATAGAACTGTCAAATAATAGGCTGGAGGCCTTAAAAGAAGAGAGAAAATCTGTTTTAAATGACTTAAAAGAAATTGCCACAAAGTGGGAAGATGATCTTCTGGTCTTAAAAGAACAACTGGAAATTGAAAAAGAAAGAAATGAAATATTCTCAGCTTTTGGGGAAACCAAAAAAACTGTGATGCTGGAAGCTTGGGTTCCAGTTAAAAAAGAGAACAAGGCCCTGGAGACTATTGAAGAATCAACACAAGGACATTCTGTAGTTGATATTGAAAACCCTGATGGGGACGACGTACCTGTTCATCTGGACAATCCACGGTTTGCCAAACCATATGAATTATTTGTAGAGATGTATTCTTCTCCCAGTTACCGGGAAATTGATCCAACCATACTGGTAGCATTAGTATTTCCCTTTTTCTTTGGTTTCTGTTTAACAGATGCTGGATATGGAGTGGTAATTGTACTGGCGGGGCTGGTTCTGTACCGGGGAATGGGTAAAGTTAATCAGACCATGAAAAATATGGGTCTGGTTCTGGTTGCATGTGGTATATGGGCCACGGTACTGGGATTGGTTACCAATTCGCTTCTTGGAGACTTTTTCCCACGATTCTTGGTATGGGAACTACCCACAGTTATTGAGGCGGTAGATGCATTTAAGTATCCTCAAAACATTTTAATAATGGCTTTAACTGTAGGTGTTATCTACACTATTGTGGGCCTGGTTTTAGGGGCATACAATAACCTTAAAAGAGGAGAAACCAAACAAGCAGTTGGAAGCCAGATTGTATGGCTATTAATGCTTTTAGGTGTAGGCCTGTTAGGTGCCAGTTTCATGGCCGGGTTTGGTTCCATCTACATTGGAGGAGCTATAGTAGCAGTGGCTTTTGTCATGCTGATTTACTTAAATGGAATGTTTGGTTTAATGGATATTTCCGGATTTTTAGGAACCATACTATCATATGCCAGGTTACTTGCTTTAGCACTGGCCACTGGTGGTATTGCCATGACGGTCAACATATTAACTGGCTTAATTGGTGAAATGGTACCTTATATTGGATTTATTTTAGCTCCCATAATATTTGTTCTGGGACACATTGCTAATGGAGCATTCCAGACCTTAGGGGCATTTATTAATGCTCTTCGTTTACATTATGTTGAGTTCTTTTCTCAATTTTACATTGGTGGAAGTTCTAAATTCAGGGCTTTCCAGGCTAAAAGAAAGTTTACAAAAGTTAGGAATTAATTTGGAGGAAAAAAAATGGTTGATATTGCATTAGGTACAGCTTTAGCAGCAATCGGCGCGGGTATTGCCGTAGGTTTTGCGGGTTTAGGTTCAGGTTTAGGTCAGGGTATGGCTGCAGCAGGAAGTGTAGGTGCGGTGGCTGAAGATCCAGATATGTTTGCACAGGGTATCTTGTTTACTGCATTGCCTGAGACTCAGGCTATTTATGGGTTCCTGATTGCTATACTGTTGATGGTATTTGGAGGAATACTGGGTGGAGAAACTGCTTTACCTGTAGAAGTAGGTCTGGTAGCTATAGGTGCCGGTGCTGCTATAGGTTTTGCTGGTTTAGGTTCAGGTATGGGTCAGGGTATGGCTGCCGCATCTTCTGTTGGTGCAGTAGTGGAAGATCCGGACATGTTCTCTCAGGGTATCTTGTTTACTGCATTGCCTGAGACTCAGGCTATTTATGGGTTCCTGATTGCTATACTGTTGATGGTGTTTGGTGGAATATTAGGAGCTTAATAACATGACCGCCGGGGCAGATAAAATTGTCTCCAGCATAATTCAAGAAGCTCAGAGCAAAGCTGATGAAATCATTCAAGAGGCAGAATCAGAAAGTAATTCTATAATTGAGGCTGGAAAAAAAGAAGCCCAGTTAGAGAAGGAAAAAATCCTGGAAGATGCCAAGAAACAATCTCGAATGAAATATCAGCAAATCATCTCTGAAGCTAAAATGAATGCTCGAAGAGCAGATCTGGAGGCTAGAGAAGAAGTTATTGAGGAATCATTCCAGAAAGCCTTTGAAAAATTAAGGATTCTGGCTTCCACATCTTCATCAGAATATAAGCAATCTCTAATCGAGATTATCACAGAAGCTTCTATGGAATGTGGGGGAGGAGACTTACAGGTTCTAATTAAAGTAGATGATGTGGAAAAAGTAAAAAATTCTCTTAATGATATTGAAGCTGTAGTTGAAAAAGAAACAGGCACGAAAACTACTCTGGAACTTGGTGATAATATAAATACCATCGGAGGAGCCATTTTAAAAACTAAAAATGGTGAAATAGAGGTAAATAATACCATCGAGGCCAGAATGCAACGTTTCAAGAAAACATTACGTTATGAAGTTGCTAAGGTACTATTTGAATAATAGGGGAGATAAATTATGGCAGATAGCATTAGTGCAATTGTAACCTCAATGGGTTTCTCCTCTATTGAATCTTTTATAGGTCTTTTATTATTAGCAGGGTTCATTATAGGGGCTATTGTAGTTATAGTTACCATAAAGCCAGTATTTGAAATGTTCCCTTACGCATACCCTAATGCCAGAGTTAGAGCAAGAATCGGACGTTTAATAACCCAAAAACAGTTTTCAGAGATTCTCGAATCAGAAAATCTGGAAGAGGTAAAAAACTACCTGCGTGGTTTTCCAGAGTACTCCAAATATGTGGATAAATATCCACTGGAAAAAGCGCTGGATATTCAAATGGCAGAAACACATGATCTTATTGCTCGGATAGCTCCAGGGGGTATTAAAGACGTATTCCGCGTTCTACTTAAAAAATGGGATATAAGTAATATCAAAACATTGATCACTGCTAAAGAAGCAGGTCTTAACCCCGAAAAGACCGCGGAGCTACTAATTCCCTTTGGTGAAATAAGTGATGTAGTGGAAAAGCTGGTGGAAGTTAAATCTGTAACTGAGGTAATTATAGGTCTAGAGGGTACAGAATACTCTCAGATACTGGAAGATGCCCTAACAGATTACGAAGAAAAAGGGATGGTTCTACCCCTGGAAGCTGCTTTGGATAAATACTATTTAGAAAATCTACTAAAAGCAGTATCTGATCCATCTGATGCAAACACAACCTTATTACATCCATATATTGGTACCCAGGTAGATGCTTCAAATCTGAAAATAATTCTCAGAGCCAAAGCCGACGGACTGAAATATGATGATATAAGCCCTTACATGATTTCTAAAGGATATCAAATTAGAGATTGGAAATTAAAGGATCTTATGGAGTCAGAAGATGTCTCTGGTGTTATTAGTGCATTGGAAGGAACGGATTATTCTGTTATTATGGTTGATGCATTAGCCGAATATAATAAAACAGGTTCTATAGCTCCATTTGAAGCCGCATTATCTGGATATATTCAAAAAACTGCAAAAACCCTATCATTAAAAAAACCATTTGGAATAGGTCCTATGATAGGTTTCTTAAGCCGAAAGGAAGTAGAAATTAAGAATTTAAAAGTCATTGTCCGGGGCAAAAGAGAATCTGGATTTCCTGTCTCTGTGATTAAGGAGATGTTAATATGAAATCATCAATTGCAGTAGTAGCAGATGCTGATACCGTAACTGGCTTCAAATTAGGAGGCATTAAAGAAGGTTACGTTGTTGAATCAACACAAGAGGCTGAAGAAACTCTAACCAATCTGATTAAGGAAAAAACAGCCATAATCATAATCACCGAAAAAATAGGTGAAGAACTAAGAGAGGTTATTGAAAAATTCACCAAATCAAGTGCACTACCTATGATAATTGAGATTCCAGATAAATCCGGCCCATCAGATAGGGCCACAGATCCCATGAGGGAATTGATAAAAAGAGTAATTGGGGTTGAGATGGTAAAATGATTACAGAAGGAAAAATTATTAAAATAGCGGGTCCTGTTATCGTCGCTGATGGGATGAAGGGAACCCAGATGTATGAGATGGTTAAAGTAGGTGGAGATCGGCTTATTGGTGAAATAATTGAGCTGGAAGGCGACACCGCTACCATTCAGGTTTACGAAGAAACTGCTGGTCTTAAACCCGGAGAAATTGTAGAAAGTACCGGGGGCCCTCTTTCAGTAGAACTGGGACCAGGTATTATTGGATCTATTTTTGATGGAATCCAGAGGCCTTTAGAAAAAATTAAAATCGTGGCCGGGGATTACATTAAAAGAGGGGTGGATGTTCCATCATTGCCTAAGGATAAAAAATGGACATTCAAACCCCTGGCCAGTGCAGGAGATAAAGTTCAGGGCGGAGACGTTATCGGAGAAGTTCAGGAAACTTCTGCGGTTTTACAAAAAATCATGGTCCCCCCTACTATCTCTGGAACTTTAAAAACCATAGCTCCTCAAGGAGAATATACGGTTACCGAAGACATCGCTGAAGTGGAAACCGAAAAAGGTGTTGAAAAAGTTCAAATGATGCAGAAATGGCCGGTAAGAAAAGGTCGACCTTACAAAAAGAAACTTGATCCAGACATACCACTAATAACTGGACAAAGAGCACAGGATACCTTTTTCCCTGTTGCTAAAGGTGGTACTGCAGCTATTCCGGGGCCTTTTGGATCAGGTAAAACAGTTACCCAACAGCAACTGGCTAAGTGGGCAGATGCAGATATTGTGGTTTATGTGGGTTGTGGTGAAAGGGGTAATGAGATGACAGAGGTACTCAAGGAGTTCCCTGAACTGGAAGACCCTAAAACAGGTAAACCTTTAATGGATCGTACGGTACTTATTGCAAATACTTCTAACATGCCAGTAGCAGCTCGTGAAGCATGTGTATACACCGGTATAACCATTGCTGAGTACTTCAGGGATCAGGGATATGATGTGGCTTTAATGGCAGATTCAACCTCCCGATGGGCGGAAGCTATGCGGGAAATATCCGGACGTTTGGAAGAAATGCCTGGTGAAGAAGGTTACCCTGCATATTTAGCTTCCAGATTAGCTCAGTTCTATGAAAGGGCAGGTCGAGTGACTACTGTAGGTACTGAAGAAAAAGTTTCATCAGTATCTGTTGTTGGTGCGGTTTCACCTCCGGGAGGGGATTTATCCGAACCGGTAACTCAAAACACCCTGCGTATATGTAAGGTATTCTGGGCACTGGATGCATCTCTTGCCGATAAACGTCATTTCCCTTCAATTGATTGGCTACAAAGTTACTCGCTTTATGTAGACAGTGTACAGGGATGGTGGGCTAATGTTGATGCGGAATGGAGATCCAATAGAGATTTGGCCATGATTCTATTACAAAAAGAATCAGAGCTTCAAGAAATTGTGCAACTTGTAGGACCTGATGCACTTCCTGATAAAGAAAGGATAACTCTGGAAACCACTCGAATGATTAGGGAAGATTTCTTACAACAGAACGCATTCCACGAAGTGGATACTTACTGTTCTCCAGGTAAACAATACAAAATGCTCCAGACCATCATAATGTTCCAGGAGAAAGCAATCGCTGCTCTAGAAAGAGGAGCTGCTTCAGAAGACATCATCAATCTACAGGTAAAGGAAGATATTGGTAGGATGAAATTTGTTCCTGAAGCCGAATTCGAGGCCAAAGTTAATGAAATCCAGGAAAAAATTGTAAAACAATGCAGTGAGGTATAAAAATGAATGTTAATATTAAAACCCGAGAATACACCACTGTTACTGAAGTAGCTGGTCCTCTAATGATAGTGGAAGGTGTAGAAGGTGTTGCTTACAGTGAGATAGTGGAGATTGTGACTCCTTCTGGTGAAAATAGAAGGGGGCAGGTTCTGGAAGTTAAAGAGGATCTGGCAGTAATTCAGGTTTTCGAAGGGACAAGTGATTTGAATACAGCCACCACCAAGGTTAGATTCACAGGTGAAACAGCTAAGATTGGTGTTTCTCTGGATATGATGGGTCGTATATTCAATGGTACTGGAAAGCCTATTGATGGTGGACCAGAAATCATCCCTGAGAAGGAACTGGATATAAATGGTAGTCCTATGAATCCTTCTGCCAGGGAATTCCCTGCAGAATTCATTGAAACTGGTATTTCAACCATTGATGGTATGAATACTCTGGTAAGAGGACAGAAATTACCTATCTTTTCAGGATCGGGATTGCCTCACAATGAACTGGCAGCTCAAATTGCTCGGCAAGCAAAGGTACTGGCCCAGGAAACTGAATTTTCAGTAATATTTGCTGCTATGGGTATTACTCACGAAGAGGCTAACTACTTCATGCGGGACTTTGAACAAACCGGTGCACTGGAAAGAGTAACAGTATTCATGAATCTGGCAGATGACCCTGCCATCGAAAGGATTATTACCCCACGTATGGCATTAACCACAGCGGAATATCTTGCTTTTGAGCATAATATGCACGTACTGGTTATATTAACTGATTTAACTAACTATTGTGAAGCTTTACGGGAAATTTCTGCAGCACGAGAAGAAGTACCTGGAAGAAGAGGTTACCCTGGTTACATGTACACTGATTTATCCAGTATATATGAAAGAGCAGGACGTTTAGATGGTAAAGATGGTTCCATTACTCAGATGCCTATTCTGGTAATGCCTCAAGACGATATAACTCACCCTATTCCGGACTTAACGGGTTATATTACCGAAGGACAGATAGTACTAAGCAGGGATCTGCACCGTAAAGGTATCTACCCTCCAGTAGATGTTCTACCTTCATTATCCCGACTTATGAGTGGAGGTATTGGTGATGAAAGAACCAGAGAAGATCACAGTGGTGTTTCTGATCAGCTTTACTCTGCCTATGCAGAAGGTCGTGATTTAAGGGATCTTATGGCGGTGGTAGGGGAAGAAGCTCTTACTGAAAGGGATCAAAAATTCTTAAAATTTGCTGAAGAGTTTGAAAAACAGTTCATTACTCAAAGTAGAGATGAAGATAGGTCTATACAGGAAACTCTTGATTTAGGTTGGGAACTTCTGAGCTTATTGCCGGTTTCAGAACTTAAACGGGTTCGGGAAGAACACATACCAAAATACCTGCCTAACTATGAAAAAGAATAACATTTCCTATTTTCTTTTTAGAGGGATAAAATGTCACAGGAAATGATTGAAGGGATTAACCCCACCAGGATGGAGCTTTTAAAGCTTAAAGATAGGGAAAAACTTGCAGTAAAAGGTTACAGCCTGTTAAAAGAAAAGCGTAACGCTCTTATAATGGAGTTTTTCAATATACTGGAAAGGGTAAAAGGATCCCGAGAAAATGTAGAAGAAAAACTGAAGGAAGCTTTTGAAGACCTGACTACCGCTCAAATATTAATGGGTGATTTAGCAGTAAATAAAGCTGCTATGTCAGTTAAAGAGTCTATTGAATTGGATATCGACTCCCGTAGTATCATGGGGGTGGTGGTACCAGTACGGGATTCCACATCTTCTTCAAGGACAGTAGTTGAAAGGGGATACAGTTTTGTCGATACTTCAGTAAAACTGGACGAAGCTGCTAAAAAGTTTGAAGAGTCTCTGGCACTTATAATTGAACTGGGTGAGATTGAAAAGACAATTGTACTTTTAGCTGGTGAAATTGAATCTACCAAACGAAGGGTAAATGCTCTGGAACATATAATTATTCCCCGTCTGGAAAATACAGTTAAATACATTGAAATGAGGCTGGAAGAGATGGAAAGGGAAAACTTCGTTCGATTGAAGGTAATTAAAAAATCCATGGAGATGGAGTAATGGTCAGAATACTAACCAGACTGGGTGAAGTTAAAAAAGACATGGAACATTATCGTGATGAGCTGGTTGATTTTAAGATAGGTACGATCTCTGGTAATTTGAGGGCCATAATTGCAGATGAAGATATGGAAATAAAAGCAGGAGAAGTCAAACCCATTAAAATCAAAAAAATCTCCCTACCTGGTAGCCATATTGTGTTCATGTGTGCTTATGCCGCCAACCAACTGGGGCACACCATTGCTGCAGGGGAGGAAACTCCTTTACCTTTAAGTATGGATCGAAAACTTGACCATGCTACTTTTGTAGCTGCTGTGGAGGGATCTATACAAAAAGAAGATTTATTGGGTGTGTTGATTCTGTTACCAGTGGAACTCACACATTGAGTTCCTATTTTTTTATTTTGTAAAATTTTTTATTTAATATGGTCCTATTAATTTCATTATAATTAATATAAAAAATTAATTCTCCTTAAAAAAATATACTAATTTAAAAATAATTATTTATCAATTTTTTTAAGTGGTGCTTTTTTCCATTTCTAGTTCTACATTTCCCAGAATATTTTTCATGGAACTGTATACTTCCACCATCAAGTCTTCGATTTGTTCTATAAGATCCTCCAGGGTGAATTTAATCTCTTCATAAGCTTCCAGCTTGGTACTCCTTTCAGATTCCAGATGACGCATGGCCCGGGCACGCATTTGACTTGGAGAAGAACTTCTGCTGAAAAATTTTGTTAAGCGGGAGGTTTCTTCATCCTCAAACTGAGAACGAATGTTAAATCTACGTTTCAAGTATTCTAATTCAATAGAACGGATATCTTCTGCAACATCATTTTTCATTTCCAGCAATATCTCTCGCTTTTCTTTTAATTTAAAAAGTGTTTTGCGGGATTGTACCAGTGTGGACATCTCTATTTCAAAATCTACCACTTCGGCAATAATATTTTTATAATCTTCTATATCCATCTAAATCCCTTAAATTATTATGAGTTTTTTATTTCTATAACTAAATTTATGAGGTCGTTATCAATTTGGCAGCTGGTTTGAATTTCATGGTTTTCCCTTTCCATTTCCCTCAATTTATAAAATATATTGGTTAAAGAAGTAGTATTAAAAAAACCAGTTTCATTATCTGGTTTTGAGGATATTAAAGTTATGGTTATAGTTTTGTTATTAATTGCCACATTATAATTAATAGCATTAAGATATATTCCATCAGAAAGCCTTAAAAGCAATTTAATATATTTTATGGGGAGCTGGCTTTTACTAATAATTTCTTTAATTTTGTCATTTTCCCGGCACTGTTCCAGGTCTATTTCCACAAGGACCACCACTTTTATTATAAGTGCCTAATGGCATATAAATAGTTAATATGGAGAGTTCCTAAAATGGTAAGCATGAATGAGGATGATAGATCACATCGATTATTAAAAAAACAGATTTTAATTTTAAATCGACACTTACCTAAAAGGAGAAAAACACTCCATATATTATTGGACGAAGACAGACCCCATGTTGTGGGATCAGATGGAACCCGGCACAGGTTTAAAAAAGGTGAAATTAATTTATTAAATAAAATCTTAAATGAATCTGAGGCTAAAAAACTAAAACTACCAGTATATGTGGAAATACAGTCTGTGAATTCTGGGGCTAAAATTTCAGGCAGATTAGAAACAGAGATTGTATGTAAAATTTTAAATATTGAAGAATGCAGCGATCCTTTGTTCATATATAGGGAGGATTTAAAAAATCTGAGGAAATTACTTCCCTCCACTACCCAGTACATTTTTTTACTAAAATAAATAATTTAAAGACTTATTTTAAATAGGAAGGTACAGTATAAAGTTATAATAAATTTCTAATAATATTTAAAAGCGATAAATCTATCTAATCTTAAAAATAAATTTTAATTAATCATCTGGTGATAATATGAGCAAAGATCCTATAAAGGAATACTTAAAAGATCCTGACAGGAGGGCAAAGGCCTTTTTGGCTTTATCTGCAGCCATGGTTTTAACTACCATACTCATTGTGATTGGTACAATAGTCTTTATTTTACTGGCTCTGGGCATAATTTAATATTTAAATTCCTTCAATTTACTTTCAACATGGGAAGCAGTTCTATCAATTTTTTCCAGGCAAGTAAACAAGTTTTCACTGGAGAAAATAAGAGTAACTATTGGTTGCCCGGGTTCTATAATGGCCTTTTCTAGAGGTAGATCAAAAACTCCTTCGTATCTCAAATTCCCTACTAACGATCTTTTTTTTGCAAATAAAATCTTTTTTATGGCATATTTTTTCGGAGAGGGAATGGATAATAATTCACCTTCACATGCCCTGATATGTGCTTCCATCATATTTATTCCTAAAACAGCCTCTGCACATTCAAAAGTTCCATGTAATCGGGGATTGACTTCAATGACATAAATATCGTCCTTAGAAATTACCATATCTACTCCATTAGAACCTGTGAGGTTCAACTCATCTACAACTTCCTGACCCACTTTTTTAAAAACTGAATCCTCACCAGGATAAGGTGCAATATTGCCCCCATAAATGAAATCAGTCAATACAGGGTTTTTGTCTGCATACAATTGTTTACTACTTAGAATTGCCTGTGACTGAGTACCAGTAGATAGCACTGATGTTGAAACGTTTTCTCCAGAAACAAATTCTTGTAATATGAATTCAGATTCAGACCACGATTCAAAATTGCCATTTTTTAATTTTTCTATTCCGTATCCTCCAGAGCCCTGCACTGGTTTTTTAATAAACTTTTTTTCTGGAAACTGTGCGGCGATTTCCTGTGCTTCAGCAATTTCTGATAAATGGTAGGTATCAGGAAACTTGAATTTATTTTTCAATTTTTGATATAGTTTATATTTGTTCTCCACATTTTCCACTTTTTTATTTCCAATTATTTTGGATGGAGGGAACTTTTCAGGCACAGTACCAGTATAGCTTATAATGTGGTCCACTTCATCTATATATGATGATGATAATTCCATTAGTAGCGAGGGATCAAAGGATTCTTCAAACTTACCACAAGAATTATAAGGGTTTTGATTTAAGATACATTTTTTATGATGCCATCTATTAAAATCCATGGTACAAAAGTAGCTGGTAGAATATATTTCGTATCCTAATTGATATGCAGAATGGGCCAGAGGTCGGGTATTAACTCCCACAATAAGCATCTTTTCCATTTTAGAACCTTTAGACTAATTATTTTGTTAAGGATAAGAATTTTTTTAATTATATAACAATTTTAGATTATAATTTTGTGAAAATAAAATAAGTAAATAAACCAAATTTATATTTTTTATAATAAAATGAAAATGGAGATAGTCCCGAGCGGAGTCGAACCGCCGTCGCCGGGTCCAAAGCCCAGCAGGATTACCACTACCCCACGGGACTATTCAGGATTTTGGTATAAATTACCTGCTTAAATGAGGCAATCTAAACGTTTAACTGATATACTATTTAAAGTTATCGGATAGCATTGTATTCTAGTCAGAACACATAATCCTGGGTTTTTATCCCTACTTAAATTGCTTAAAAACTTATCTATTTAACTTAAAATTCTTTTTTTTACTTTTATTTGGTATATAATGGTTTAAATGCAAAATAAGCCAGGGAATAATGAAACCATTAAGAAATGATTTCATCATAACTGGTTTACTTCAAATTTTTCATCAATCCACAGCCCAATTACCTCCAGAGATGGTACCAACCTTTTCAAAACTCCCACTGATAGCAAAACTTGTTTTTTATGTAATTCTTCACTCACCGGATTACCTGCACAGTCATGATGACCAACCACAAAAACATGGCGGGAACCATGCTGGGTGGTGGAAATATTCAATTTTTTTAAAAATCCAGTGTCATACTTCTCAGACGATAAAAGACCCACCATACCTGGCTCAGTAATCATGTCCACGTATTCTACCGGATAGTTATCTTTTATCCAGTTAATCGCTGGCAGCTGGGTGCGACCATCCATACAATTTAAACATGTGGCAAACTTATTTTCCATCCAGTTCACCCTCAATATCAGAGATTATTTCTTTAAGTGGAGGTAAGTCTTTAAACCATACCCGACCGGTGATTTCATTGGTACAGGAACAATATAATTTTGAAATTAAATCTTTAAGTTTGGGAGGTAAAGATTCGGGATTAAGTGCACATATATTTCTCCATTGAGCCCTATTTGTTTCTTTAGCTTCTTCAGTTGCTGCATGCCAGCTTGATCCCCGGTAGTGTATCCTGGTTATTTCTTTACTTACGGGCAAACCATTAAAGGTAAAACGACACTCATCCAGAGTACCCATAACATCCACTAAGATTAACTCTCTTTGAGAATTATAACCCACTTCTATTTTACCATCCTCATTTATAATCCCTATTTTTGAGAATTCAGAGGTTATAACTTCATTAACTAAGTTTAATGCATCCTTCAATTCTTCTGTCTCTTCTTTATTAAGTCCTGAAATTGAACGGGCTTCATCCCATTTAATGTATCTATCAGTTACCTCCAGTTTGGTGGAAACATCCAGAACAGGTTTTTCGAGTTTTTCATCTGCTGAAGGTAATTTATCAAGTCCTAAATCTTTTAATTCTATTTCTCCTCTATTTAACCTTCCAAATACACTACTTCCTTCCGGTATGTAGTTCCTGTAGATCAATTCTAAAGGTATTAAAAAATTTCCTTCGAGGTTCTGGTAAGTGGAGTAATCATAGCCTTCCGGCCCTAAGGGTGGTTCAAACACATTCAATAATTTGATTTCCATTTCATGGGATGGTTTTTCTAGCTGAGATAATTTTTTTGCCTTTCCATCTTCTACCAGGCCAATGTAATGTGTTTTGTATCCCATATCCTCTAATTTCTCAAAAAAGTAAGCTCCAAGTATAGCTATAGCTTCTCCTTTATGAGGTATGAGATCGGGCATTTCACCCCAATCAAATATAGAGTATCTATCTGAGAATTTAAATCTTCCAATTCCTTCTTGATCTTCATTTGGTTTTTTTAGTACTTTTAAGTCTTTTACACTACCCATGGTTTAACTCCTTAAATTTCAATGGTGAGTAGGGTGGTCTCACCTAATTCTTAATGATTAATAATGATTAGTATCCGTATACTTTTATACTTAACGACTTATTTAATAATAAAGTAGGATAATATTATTATCAAGATATTCATGAAAATATAAATTAAAAAGAACTTAAAAAAAATTTATATTAGGTTATTTTACCAGAAATAAAGAATAAGCACAGGAGTATAATTATGTATAAAAAAGATGAGAAAGATCTGGTGGAGAACCTGAATTCTAATAGGGAAGTTATTTCACAATTTGTAATTTCCAATAAAGAAATAAAAAGAGCAAAAACAGGTAAAAAATACCTTCAACTTACTTTATCAGACAAAACTGGTCAAATTGCAGGGAGGCTTTTTCCAGATAAAAATATAGATGAAATATCTGATTCTATTAAATCTGGCAGCATATACCGGGTTATGGGAAAAGTAAGCGAATTCCCACGAAGTTCTGGAAACTTTAGTGCAATAATTAATAATTTCAAGGAACTTGAACCAGAGGAATATGATTTAAATGATTATATCCAAACTTCCAGCAAGGATAAAGATTTGATGCTTCTGGAAATTTACAGTACCATTAAAAACCTGGAAAATAAATCACTGAAGGAATTACTGAAGTCCTTTTTCTGTGATGAGGAATTCACATCTAAATTCAGTATCTATCCTTCGGCCCAGTACTATCATCACAATTTCAAGGGAGGCCTATTAGAACATACGGTGGGGGTTCTGGAAATCTGCAAAACCACCTGTCAGATTTTCCCGGAGCTGGACCCGGACCTTCTGTTTACCGGGGCCATCCTGCATGATATCGGTAAGATGGAAACTTATGATTATGACTTCCTCTCTATAAGTTACTCTCGTCGGGGAGAACTATTGGACCATTTATTTTTAACAGCGGAAATGGTTAAAGAGAAAATTAATAAATTAGACATGGATGAAGAACTGGCAAACCAGGTTCTACATCTTATATTAAGCCACCATGGGGAGGTAAAAAATGGATGGGGATCTCCGGTGAATCCTAAAATTCCTGAAGCAGTGGCTCTTCACCATGCAGATAACCTGGATGCTAAAGTAAAGGGAATGTTGCAGCATAAATAGCTAATTTTATGCGTCATTAAGCGGATATAACAATCCTATCTTGCCCTTAAATCCAGTTTAATATCATGAATTTAAATGAATTAAAAAAACAGATTATACTTAAATGTCAGGAAATGAATATTTCCCTGGTTGGTTTTGCCCCGGTTGAAAGATGGGAAAAACAATCAAAAGATCTTCCTAATCAATTTGAGGAATGGATACCTGCAGAATTCTGGCCACAATCTATTTATCCAGAGTGCAAAACAGTGATAGTCATTGGATTACCTGTACCTCCCCCCATTATAGACACAGCCCCTTCTATATACTACCATGAACTATATAAAACAGTCAATAACCTTCTGGATATAAGGGCTTATGAACTGGCAAACTTTATCACCGAAAAAGGATATCCCTCTATTTCTCTCCCTCGGGACGGGTATGGGGACATTGAGGTACTTATAAAAAAACCTCTGGCATTTTTTTCCCACAAACACGCCGCATATCTGGCTGGTTTAGGTTCATTCGGTTTAAGTAATGTCCTTCTTACTCCTGAATACGGTCCACGGGTTAGATTCAATTCCATATTCACTTCTGCCCCTCTGGAACCATCTCCTTTAAACTCAAATGATTTATGTACCCGGTGCCTGGAATGTTTTAAACAATGTCCTGCAAATTCCATACCTCCCGAAAACTTGAAAAACGAATTTTTTCCAGATATAATTGATAAAAAATCATGCGCCCTTCGCAGCAAAAGCCTCAGAAAAGAGTACCGCTCTCCCTGTGGAATATGTATTAAAGTCTGTCCAGTGGGAAAAGATAGAATTGACTTTAAAAGGGATAAAAAAACCAGTATTGGAGAAGATAAATATAAAAAAACCAAAGAACACATTCAACGTTATGGTAGTAACTTATAAACCAAAAAATCACCAAAACAGGTGATTATTTTGAAACTTTATTCATATCCTGATTAATGTTCCAGATGGTAAATCAAAAATCCTAGAGTAAATCCCAGCACGCTAAAGACTATAAATGCTTTAAGGGAGGATTCAATAACTGAACATAGATTAAATTCATTTATAACTATGCCCCATACAAAAAATACTCCTCCACCCAGAGCTCCTAATAGCATACCTATACTCAGAGCATAAAACAAACGGCTTTTCAAAAAATCTCCCCCATAAACATCATTATCTTTTTTCAAAAGCATTTTTTACTTTTTGCAGTATTTGCGGTATAAGTATCATCTGTGGACAGATATTATTACATTTACCACATGCTTCTGCCCCTTTACATTTAGAAGCGCGCTGATTTTCTTTTAAAAGTCCACGGTAATGTGTTTTTATTCCATTGTCATTATCAAACATTTTATAAGTATTATACATATTGAAATTTTTAGGAATGTCCACCCCTTCAGGGCAGGGCATGCAGTAACCACAGGAAGTACAATCAATTACTATTTTTTCCCTGTAAGTTCTCCTAATCTCTTTTATTATTTCATAATCATTTTTAGTCAATGAATTAGCTCGGGCTTTTGATGCAAGTTTCATATTTTCCTGTAGCTGACTAAAACTGGACATTCCACTTAATACCACATTTGTTTCAGGATAATCCCAAACATATTGTAAAGCCCATTCCACCGGTTTTTTTGGTTCATCAGCCATTTCCCATATTTCCATAATATCTTCAGGAATATTACGAGTTAAACATCCTCCTCGGAGAGGTTCCATAATTATGGTACCTACTCCCTGGGAAGCAGCATACTTTAAACCTTCCCGGCCGGCCTGGTAATTTTCATCCATGTAATTAAATTGTATTTGACACACATCCCAGGAGTAAGAATCTAATATTTCTAAAAAAATGTCAAATTCATCATGAAATGAAAAACCAGTATAATTAATTTTACCCTCTGCTACAGCAGAGTCTAAAAAATCAAGTACATTAAATTTCATTAAATTTTCCCAGTAATCCTTATTCAGGGAATGGAGAAGATAAAAATCAATTTTATCAACTTTAAGGTTTTCCATCTGACGTTTTAAATAATAATCCATATCTTCTGGCTTATTTATAAGCCAGGTAGGTAGTTTAGTGGATATGTATACTTTTTTTTTCAGTTCAGGATAGCTTTCAAAAAAATTTCCCAGAAATATTTCGCTCTGGCCATTATGGTAAGGAAAAGCAGTGTCAATATAATTTAAACCATTTTCAATGGCAAATTTAAGCATGGATGATGATTTATCCTGATCAATAGTACCATTACCATTAAGAGGCAATCTCATTACCCCAAATCCCAATATCGACACATCTATTCCAGTATAACCTAATTTTCTATAAAGCACTTATTACACCTGGTATTTTTGAATGGGCTAATTGTTTAAAGATAAAGCGAGGATTTAGTTCATATAAAAATCATGAAAATCAACATCGTTTTTATTAGAATAACCTTTATTTTAAATCCACTAATCTAAGTTTTATTATTCATCTAAATATTAGATTAAAACTATTTATGTAGATTACAACACTCAATCCACAAACAAAAACCGCATATTTCCTTTAGATCACTTGAATCTAGCCTATTTGATAGTAATTCTATGATATGCTCATAAGTAGTAATATCATGTTCTTCCAGGCCCAGATAGTTAAGAGTTTCAAGATCCATTTTTTTAACTTTATCTTCAGCAGAGGGGGACTGTTTACAGGTGTTTTCAATATTGTGGGGGCAGCAATAACAAATATCATCAGTACTGCTAATTACTTTTAAAAGGGTTTGGGGATTATTTTTTAGAAAATTAACTATTTTATCCATATTTTTAACAAATCCCTGACTATAACCTCTTCCCTGGAAGCCCTGGACGCAAAGCAAATGGTGAGCTCTGATATTTAATATATCAGAAAACTCTTCCAAATCTTTCTTCATTGGATTAAAATTCTTCTTTGGGAACAATTGCTTTTGTAAAAGCAGATGCTCCAATAATTTTTATTATATCACCTACAATAAACGGTAACAATCCCATAACCATTAAATTCCATATTTCAGGAGTGGTCCCGGTGCTGGTGTACATCCAGGTAGCCATTACCAGTAACCCGGGGACATAAATCAGGATAAAGCTGGCAAATGTCATTAATCCCAGCATAGGTACGAAGTTTCGGGATTTAATATATTTATCTGCAAAATGCCCTAAAAATAAAGCGGCCAGTATAAATCCAATCAGATATCCTCCGGTGGCTCCCAGAATTGTTTCATATCCTCCAGTCATTCCCGCAAACCATGGTACTCCTATAACTCCCAGCGCAACGTAAAAAAGCTGGCTTAACCCTCCCCAGTATTTTCCCAGCATGATGCCTGAAATCAAAACTGCGAAGGTCTGAGCAGTAATAGGTACTGGTGTCCAGGGCAATGGAATTACCAGTTGGGCCATAACTCCAGTTATACAGGCCATGAAAAATGCCATAACTGTTTTATTGGCCATAGTTTGGTTTGTTCTCCATTTAAAAAGATCATAACGCTTTTTATAATAATCATTTAGAGTTATATTCATAGAAACTCCTCCCTAGTTATCAAATGGTACTCAAACAGAAACCTATCATAATTCTACATACTTATTGAAATCTTAAAAATTTGAAGAAATATTTAACTTCCTTAATTAAATAGGTTAAATTGATATAAAAGAGTTTAGTTATAAATCGCTTCAAGTACGAATTTTAATACTAATAGTATTATGCATAAAAATTTTTTTATTAAGGCCTTGAATATAAAAATAACTAATTTTAAAGAACTATCCCCATGATGATCCAAAACATTGTAAGTTCAAAAACACATGCGATATATTAATTAAAATCCTTATCTTAAAATTAACCCATATTCTTAACTTTATCCACATAAAGGTCGATTTTGAATTTTCGCCTCAATCCGTTATCATTCATATATCTAACTTTTCCAAAAATTTCCCTTTCTTTCCAGGCCCGGTCATGTTTGCCAAAACACCAGGCTACACCGGTAAAACCATTGGGATCCCTACCATCTATCTCATATTTGTCATTGAGATACAAAGCCATATCATATGCTTTACGTGGATCATCAACCCACTCCAAAATCTTTTTACCCCAGTACATCCTCATGTAACCATGCATCTTACCGGTGATAACCATTTCTTGTTGGGCGGCATTCCAGTACGGATCATGGGTAAGGGCATTCTCCAGCTCCTCCAGGGAATATTCATATTCACGGGGATCATTACGATGTTCCAGGAGGGTTTTTTTAGCCCAGTCAGGCAAACAATCAAATTTATCATAATGAGGATTATAATAAACCATATTCATGCTTAGCTCCCGCCTAATAATCAATTCTTCCAGATATGCATCGCTTCCCGGGCCAGATCTTTTAGAAACTTCCAATGCTAGATAAAGGGGTGAAATATGTCCAAAATGGAGATAAGGGCTCATATTAGATAAAAAATTTTCAGTGGGATTATTTCTCAAATCAGCAAAATGATTCAATTTATTTTTTAAAAATGATTCAAAAATTTTAATACCGGTAGAGGTACCACCGGTAAAAATAGAGGCCGGAACTGATTTATCCACCTTAAGTTTTTGGAGTATAATGCCCGGATTACTTATATCCAATGAATCAAAATCAAAGTCCATCGAGCTTTTATAAACTTTCCTTTCTTTTAAGGGCACCATAAAAAATTCCAGCACCTTATGGATTTTACGGCGCAGGGTACCAGCGGAATATTCCTCTTTAGGGGATGCAGTTTCCAGAGGCACCACTACATTACTTTCTATTTGAATTAAAGGAACTTCAATATTATTGGCTACCTGTTCCTGCCAGTGGCGTTGTATACTTAAATAACCCTGATCTGTAATGGCTAACGAGGCTCCTTCAGATATTTCCAGTGCTCCTTTCTCTGGAGATTTATTCCAGACCACCATCTGGATATTTCTCTCACTTAATGATTTTTGAGTGTCTTTTAATCCTTCCACTAAGAACCGGTAATGGCGCTGGTTGGCTTCAGGAAAATCAGGGGTTAATCCAAAAAAACATAAAAGGGGTAAATCCATTTGACGGGATTTTTCCAGGGCAAATTCCAGAGCATGATTGTAATGGCTTCGAGGAGAAGACTGCATCCAGTAAAGTATGTAATCTCCTTTAACTGCAGGTTCTTCATTTAAATGTTTAATTCTATCCTCTTGGATCAATTTAAACAGCCCTAATATTCATATCTTAACGATAAATGGTAGTAACTGGTATTAATTCTACGGGATATGGCTTAAAAAAGGTTTGATGTCTCAGATAATCATCTTCAAAGCGTATAATCCATGATTTTAATAGGTTAAGACACACCAATAGAGGCATAACACCCTGGCGATATTTTTCAAGAGCATCTAAAAAGAAAGCTTTTTCTTCTGCATTTAATTGCTTGGAAAAATGACCTAAAGCATGCATGAGAACATTAATGTTGGAAGGGGCTTCAATTGGATTTCTTAACGCGTCATAAAGCATTTTTTCATATTCATGATATAATATTTCAGAACTTTTATCTTTTTTTTCTCCAATCATTCTTCCCATTTTCCGAACCAATTCCTGGTTGTAGGCCATTAAGAGAAATTTATTGTGACTTTGGAAATCAACTAAATCAGAAAATCTCTTATTTTTTTTGATTTGTCTAAATCGGGAGAGAGTATAAAGTTTAATAAGAAAATCTTCCCTCAATTTAAGATTTCTAAGTCTACCTTCGTCTTCTATGGCCAGATCAGGGAACTTATTCAACACAGCTCCTCCAAAAAATCCCTGTCCATCAGTACGTGGACGGCCTTCTACCTCGGGATATATTTTAATATTATTCATTCCACAAGAGGGAGAGCGATTTTTAAGAATAAAACCATCAAAATCAGTTAATGGTGCTAAAAAATTTTCAGCAAATTCTTCCATATCCTCTGTAACATCTTTTCCAGTGGCTGGCTGGATTAAATGCAATTTTTTATTCTTTTCTATGATACGAATAGGTTTTCTGGGGACTCCCAACCCTATCTCCATTTCAGGACAAACAGTTTTAAATTCGACATAATCTTCCAACTGTTTAACAAAAGGACTACCAATAACTGAACCATCGTATCTACAGTGATCATGTTCAATACATCGACTTAAAATAAGCTTAGGGTTGGGAAATTTTTCCATACTATCTCTCCAGAGTTTTTAAATTATTACTAAAAATCCTAACAATTATGCTTATAATTACTATTAATTGGACTGCATATAGATTTTATGTTAAACTCCTTCTTTATTATGGACAAAATTAGATAAAAATATTAATAATAAACTATATACCCCCTTCAGATAATCTTGACATCCAAAATTCTTATACTGGAAGATGTTCCCTTTGATGTGGAATTAATTGAAAGAGAAATTAGGCAATCTGGCATAGACTTTTTATCACAGACTACTGAACTGGAAGATGACTATGTTAGACTAATTGATGAATTTAAGCCCGATTTAATCTTAGCAGACCATTCTCTACCTAATTTTGATGGAATATCTGCCCTGGAAATCGCCAAGAATAAATGTCCGGAAATACCCTTTATTTTTGTAAGTGGAAAAATAGGGGAAGAATTTGCAGTAGAGGCCTTAAAAAGAGGGGTTACGGATTACGTACTAAAAAGTAATTTATCTAAATTAGGGCCTGCTATAAAAAGGGCCATGATAGAGGTCGAAGAACAGATTAAACTAAAAAAAGCAGAAGAAGAACTTCTTAAAAGGCATTGGCAATTAAAAGAAGCTCAAAAAATTGGGAAAATTGGCAGCTGGGAATTCGATATTCAATCTGAAGATATGGATGCCTCTGATGAATTTTTCAGAATCTTTGGTGTGGAAAAAATTGAACAGGATTTTAATTTTTCCAGATTCCTAGATTTCATACACCCTGGTGATAAAAAAAGAGTATCAGATACCATTCAAGAAGCTTTGAAAAATAAAAGCAGCTTTTCTCAGGAGTATCGTATATTGCTGCCAGATGGATCTTTAAGATTTGTATATTCTCAAGGTAAGATAATAAATGATACAGCGGGAAGGCCCTTAAAAATACTGGGAACAGAACAGGATATTACTCAGCGTAAATTGGATGAAAATAAAATTAAAGAATCTTTAAAAGAAAAAGAGATTCTACTCCAGGAAATTCATCACCGGGTAAAAAATAACCTGCAGGTTATATCCAGTTTATTAAGACTCCAATCCCGATTCATTAAAGATCCAGAAGCATTGGAAATTTTTAAAGAAAGTCAAAATAGAGTTAGTTCCATTGCCCTGGTACATGAAAAACTTTATCATTCTCCCGATTTAGCCAGCATTAACTTCTCAGAATATATAAGGAATCTCAGCCAAGATATTTTTCATTTTTTCCATAGCAAAGCACAGAATATCAGATTAAAACTTGAATTAGATGAAATTTTTTTAAATATTGAAACTGCTATTCCCTGTGGTTTGATAATAAATGAACTGGTTACCAATTCCTTAAAACATGCTTTTTCCCCAGAAGAGAAGGGGGAAATCACCTTAAAACTTTTTAAAGATGATGAAAAAATTGTATTAATAGTTAAAGATAATGGCAGAGGCCTTCCACCGGGAATTGAATTGAATAATACAGACACATTCGGTCTTCAATTAGTATACTTTTTAAATAAGCGTATAAATGGAGATATTAAACTGGATACAAGTCAGGGGACCAGCTTTAAAATATGCTTCCAAGAGCTAAATTATGAAGGAAGGTCAGCAAATGGTGAATGAAAAAATTCTCATTGTCGAAGACGAAGAGCTAGTGGCTCAGGACATTAAATCTATTTTAGAAGACCTGGGCTATGTGGTACCTGCCATAAGTTCTTCTGCTGAAGAAGCCCTGGAAAAAATTGAACAAAATTGTCCAGATTCAGTACTAATGGATATCATGCTGGAAGGCGAAATGGATGGCATTGAAGCAGCCCAGGTTATTGGGGATCGATTTGATATTCCCGTTGTCTATTTAACAGCGTATTCTAATGGAGATATTCTCAAACGCGCAAAAAAAACAGAACCTTATGGTTATATTCTAAAACCATTCCAGGAGCAGGATTTAAAAGTAAATATTGAACTGGCCCTGTACAAACATGAAGCAAAGAAGAATAAAATGTACTTTTTAAAAGAAAGAGCACTAAATCGACAACTTGAAAAATCACTAAAAGAAAAAGATGCTCTTTTAAAAGAGATTCACCACCGGGTTAAAAACAATTTACAGATTATAATTAGCCTGTTTTCTCTTCAATCTAAATACTTTAATGATCCTCGCATTAACAACTTCTTCAGGGATTATGTAAACCAGATTAAATCAATGGCCATGATTCATGAGAAAATGTATCAATCAAATGATTTGAATCGAATTAATTTTACCGAATATTTGCCCGGTCTATTTTCACAGCTTTCCAGTTCTTACAATAAGAGTTCTAAGGTTAATATATTATTTCAAGCAGATGGAATATTTCTTAATTTAGAAAGTGCTATTCCCTGTGGTTTGATAATAAATGAACTGGTTACCAATTCCTTAAAACATGCCTTTCCCTTAAAAAGATCAGGGGAAATAAAGATAGAACTATTTAGATTGGATGACAGAAAGATTTATCTCAAAATATCGGATAATGGCAGGGGGATTCCTCCAGAAATTGAATTTCCGAATAAGGGGTCATTTGGCTTTCGAATGGTTTATACTCTGGTTAATCAACTGGGGGGAACCATTAAACTTGAAAAAAATCAGGGGACTCATTTTTTGATTATATTTGAAGAGATGAAATATAATCAAAGAATAATAACAAGAGAGGGAGTTAATTAACTATTTTAATTTTTATGAATTCTTATGCCTTATTTTTTAAAACTACTTTAACCGGGCCCGGTCATAAACATTTCGCAGAGTTTGCATATCTACACTGGTGTAAATTTGTGTAGTAGAAAGGTTAGAATGCCCCAAAAGCTGCTGTATGGCCCGTATATCCACACCATTCTTTAGAAGATGGGTGGCAAAAGAGTGCCTTAAAATATGAGGAGTTACTTTTTTCTTGATACCGGCCTGCAGGGCATAATTTTTTATCATCATTTGCACATACCGGGGAGTTATAGGGTTTCCAAAACGGTTCAAAAATAGATAATCATCTTCATTACCTATGAATATAATATATTCCTTAATTAAATTCTTTGTTTCTTCATCGAATAGCACAATACGATCTTTTTCACCCTTACCTCTTATTCGAATAGTTCTATCGTCAGGATCTACATCGTCCGACCTTAAAGATACCAATTCAGATATTCTAAGTCCAGATGAGTATAAAAGAGCCAGTATAACTTTATTACGTAACTTGATACATTTCTGCCCATGTGATTCTTCTGAGCTATGCAGATTACATTCAACTGCATTAATCAAATTCTTTACTTCGGTTTCATTCAAGGATTTAGGCAGGGATTTGGTTCTTTTAGGTGTTTTAACTTCATTCAAAATGTAAATTTCGTGATATTCCAAAAATTTTTTCACCACCACGGTAACCAGATAAATGTAATTTTGTGAAACCTTTTTATCCCGTTTAAGGAATTGTATGTATTTTTTGAAGGATCTTAGAACTCTACGATCGTCATAGAGGTCTTCTTCACCAAGTAAAAACTTATAAAAATTATTAACAATTGATTTATACGTTTTTATGGTGTTAAGCGAATAATTTCGAATTTCCAGTTCTATTAAATATTCTTCAATCATATCTGGAAAATCCAATACTTCTAAAATTGTTTTTCTTCCACCTTCCTGGGACCAGGTTGATTCTGATGACTTAAAATCTTCTGAAGAATTAATCTGATTTTTTCCAGCTTTTTGAGGATAAGGATTCATGATATCAAGTTTTAATGATTTTATATAACTTAAATCTAAATTATTTATATTAATAGTGTTTGTTGTCTCTGGATTAAATAGACGGTATATGTGAAATAATATTTTTTAAAGGTAACTGCGGTCAACATTTTCATTTTTAAAAGGAGCATGTTGATCTTTGATAACATGGGAGGATGTTAAATCTTGTTGGATAGCTTTTTCATAGCTTTCATAACGCTTTAATATTTGATCTTCAATAGAAAGAGATTTAATTACAGCCAGGGACATATGTTTTTTGGTTATAATGCTACTATCTTCCATTACAGCAAAATCACCTGCCATTCTAATAACCCCTCCCAGGTCCCGAAGTCGGAGAGTAAAAGCATTTTTCTGGTCATCAATTACATATGCTCTTTTTTTTGCCTCTTTAATCAATATTTTAACAGCTTCTGTAGTTGCATGGGGTATTTTTCCATCTATATTAATTTCCTGGGCAATGAACTGGCCAATTTTTTCAGCATTTTCGGGAGTAGCTTTCATGGTGGTATTCATGAGAACTTCATATCCTTCTCCCTGTATACGGGATCTGAGGGGAGGTAAAATATATCTTAAATCCATTAAATTACATGCCGCAACAAAAATAAAGTCGCAGGGAACATTTTCCACCTTAACAGAACTACCTGCACTCTGAGGGTTTCTGCCTACAATGGGGAATATTTTTTCCTGCATAGCACTTAATATGTATCGCTGTAAACTGGCGATGTGAATTATTTCATCGATAAAAAGCACTCCTTCGTGTGCCTCATGTATGGCTCCTGGAATAACTCTTTCATAAGGGGCACTACCCAGTTCACAATGCCCACCATAGGGGTCATGTCTTACATCACCTAATAACTCAGTTTCACTGGCACCAGTAGCCTGAATAAAATTTTTTCGTTTTAAGGGAACGATTACATGGCGGGGATTTTCTTCCACTATTTTGCGCCTTTTTTCCAGGGATTGTTGATCCATTACCTTTATTTCTTTTCCATTCACCCTTTCATATATTACAACTTCTTCCCGCTTATTCACTATTCGGGTGGTGGTGACCCTTTCTTGAGGAATATTTTCTGAACCTGAATTCATTTCAAACATTCCTAAAAGGTCACCCAGGTGTTTTCTCCGGGCACTGATATGTGAAAATTTATCCCCTCCACATTGGGGGCATATGCTCTGGTAAGCACTATTGTAATCTCCGCAGTGAATACATTTAAATCCTAATCGTTCGGCTACTAAATCTGGAACCATTTCCGGACTTGTATATTCTCCTTCCGCTCTTTTTTTATCTTCAATTTCATTATCCATCTCCTTTTTTGTTTTAACCTCAATAAAGGGTCTTTCTGGCCTTTCTGGATTATGAACAGCAGATATTTCTTCACCTGGAGTTGATAAATGAAAAGATAGGGATTGAGCAATAAGGGATTTTCCTATTCCGGGAGGACCAACCAGTAAAAGATTTCTTTTTTGTCTGGCAGCAATTTTTGCTAGCTTAATAACATCTTCGTGTCCAATTACTCTATCCAGAGGATCATGAGGAATATTTATTTCTGCAGTGGTTTCTATTTCATCTAAAAACTTTTTTTTCAGATTTATGTACATTTTAATGCCTCAGGTGCATATGAAGTACAGACAATAAAAATAAAAAAATAAAAAAATAATTTATTAGAGTGTTAATATCGGTATTATTTACTGGTGGGTAATTATTTTTATTTTTTCTGGCCTTTTAACCACTTCACCAGTTCTTACTGCAACTATATGCTTCACTCCTTTATCCATAGCAATATCTATCAGGCGCTGACTGATTACACCATCAAAGACCACGGCATAGGGGTGATTGGTCACTCTTTTTAATTCTTCATATAAATTTTCAACTTTAACTTCTTTTAAAATATTAAGGGCATCGTCTAATATCTCCGCATTTCCTGTACTTTCCAGGTCTTTCAGGATATTTTTTAGCAAAACCATTTTGTCTTCAGTTTTAGGTTCTACTTTAATGCCCAGGTCGTGGTACATCTGTTCAATAGGTACTTTATCCCTGAGAGCAACCATAATTTCGTCTTTACCTAGATCTTCCACTTCTTTTCCTTTAGGGGCACGGGTTACATAGTCTATTTCCCCTACTTGAAGTAATTCTTTTAAAATTAATTCCCCGCCACGATCACCATCTACAAAAGCAGTAACTGTCTTTTTACGGGTTAATTCGGCTACAGTTCGAGGTACACTTACTCCTTCAACTGCAATGGCGTTTTTTATTCCGTGTTTTAGTAAATTTAAAACATCGCTCCTGCCTTCTACTACCAGGATGGCATCTGAAGTAGGAACATTAGGGCCGGCTGGAAGTTTTTCATCACCATATTCGGCAATTTCATGTATACGCATGGCTTCTTTAACTTCTTCAATCATTTTGAGACTTTCGGGAGTTACTTCATCCATCATTCCAGCGTATATCTCTTTTGCCCGATCTACCACTTTTTTACGTTTGACGGCACGGACATCCTCCACTTTTGAAACCTGAATATAGGCTTCACAGGGCCCTACCCTGTTAATGGTTTCTAGAGAAGCAGCCAGTATGGCTGTTTCAACTCGATCAAGGCTGGAGGGGATAACTATTTCTCCTTTAGATCGCCCTCCTCTTGAAGTTATATTTACTTTGATTCTACCTATTCTGCCAGTTTTTTGCAGCTCTCTAAGATCCAGATCATTACTTAAAAGACCTTCAGTTTGACCAAATATAGCCCCCACCACATCTGGCTTTTCTACAATTCCATTAGCATTAATTTGAGCGTGAATGAGATATTTAGTTGTACTTATTTCTTCTTTTCCCATATTAAGCCTCCCTATTATGTAGATACTTTCAGGGATAAAATTTGTTATCCTTGTAATTGTTCCAGGATTACCTGAAATTTTGCAAATCAATTGACTTGCATTCGCAATTGCTAATTCAACAATCTAAATTAACGAATTACGATATGAAAACAGTGATGGTATACAGCAACTATGGGGATAAACATCAACTTCCAGTTGAATAATGTGTTTGGGAAGACTTTCAATGTCTTTTATATATCGGCGGGTCAATCCCATTATTCTGTTTCTAATCTGTAAATCCGGATGGGATCCAAGGCTTTGAATATCTCTGGATAATTTTTTTGCCAAATGATTTCCTTTTTTATCAAAATCGGTGAGAATAATTACCTTTGAAGATGAATTAGCAGCTAATTCGGCAACTTCAAAAAGTTTCAGATGAGTACCGGAAACTTTTATAAAATCCCCTTTTATGCCTAACTTTTCAAGAGCTTCTTCATCTTTTTTGCCCTCAATAAGAATAGGTACTCCTTCTTCCCCATTCTTTTTTAATTCATCTAGTTCTTCACTTAAACGTAATAATCTCCTATAGCTCATGTTAAGCCCTTTTTAAGGTGACTGTAAAATATATTATCACTGTAATAGTATCTATAGGAAATATATAATCAAACTCATATATAAAATTGAAGATGTGTTAATATTAAAAAAATATATTGGAAACAAAATTCTATATAGTTGTAGATTGATAGTAAACAGGGAAAATATGAGAACCTACGGGTTATGAGAAATTTTAATCTTAAAATAACTTATAATCCATCCCATGGCATTATAGATTTATCAATTAGAAAATGCAAAGTTAAATTAACTAAAGTACCAATAATTATTTTTTAATCAATTAGTAAGATAAATATAACTCTATTATAAAAATTTTGGGAGGAATATGATTGGCAAAAGGTTTGATTAGAATTGTTTTAGATATTTTAAAGCCACATGATCCAATAATACCTTATTATGCTAAATATTTAAGTGAATTTAGTGGAGTGGAAGGTGTAAATATCACTTTAATGGAAATTGATAAAGAAACTGAAAATATCAAAGTCACCATCCAGGGGAATGATCTCAATTTTGATGAAATCAGCAGGGCCATTGAAGAGTATGGTGGTTCTATACACAGTGTTGATGAAGTAGTAGCAGGTAGAAACATGGTGGAAGAGGTTACAACACCTCAGGATTGATTTTAGATGGATGAAAAACGTAAAAAAACCTCTTACAGGTTATTAGATAAATTTTTGAATAAAAAGTCAGATTTCAAGAAATTGATTCCTTATTTATCCACCCCTCAAATATCTGATTCTTTAAAGCAAGTAACTGGAAATCAGGGTATAATCCCTGGTGTAAAATCCCTTAATGGCCAAAAGTTATTTGGGAATATAGTAACATTGTGTACTAAAGATGATGATTGGGGGACTTCCGTCCGTGGAATTGACCATGCCTTACCCGAAGAGGTGATTTTCATTTTCACAGAAGGTGATGAGAATGCTGTATGGGGGGAACTAACTTCTAAAGCTGCTAAAAAGAAGGCTATCGCAGGAACAATTATTTTTGGAGCATGTAGAGATTTAGATTCAATTAAAACCATGAATTATCCGGTATTTGCCAGAAAAGTCATTCCCAATGCTGGACGGCCGCTAAACGAGGGAAAAATAAATATTCAACTGGATTGCCAGGGAACCATGGTTAATCCAGGGGATTATTTATTTGGTGATGAATGTGGGGTGGTGGTTGTACCCCGAGAAAACTTTATAGAGGTTATGGAAATCGCTAAGGAAATAATAAAACGTGAAAATCTTATAGTAAAACAGATTGAGGAAGGTAAGCCTCTATCTAAAATTTTGGATATTTAATTAAAGAGGCCGTTCATGTCTTCATCAGATAATAATATAAAAAAACAGGATTATTATGCTTTTATAAAGGATCATAAAAAAGAGATAATTTTATCCTTTTTAGCTGCAGCAGCACTAATCTTTGCTATAACTGCTCTGGCAGGATTGGGAGATATAATATCGGCTTTAGAAAGAACTAATTTATGGTTTTTAGCTTTAAATTTTGTGTTGCAAGCATTCATATTTTTACTATGGGCCTTTAGATGGAAATTAATCCTGGATCTGGTGGATGTGTCTCCCCGTTATAGTAGTGTCCTGGTAATGCTTTTTGCCAGTATATTTGGGAATAACATTACTCCCGGTGCTGCAGGAGGAGAACCACTGCGAGCCTATCTTTTAAAGGAAATAAAAGGAACTCCCTTTGAAATTGGATTTGCATCTTCTACTGCTGATCGAGTTTTTGAGTTTTTACCATTTATAATCATTTCCATTCTCTCAGCGATTTTGATATTAAGCTGGAACATATCTATCTGGACCCGACTAATTGTGACTGCCCTTATACTAATTACCATTATCTTCTTTAGTGTAGTGGTCTATGCCGGCTCGAATCAAAGGATAGCCCAGAAAATAACTTTATCTGTTGCCCGATCAGTTTTCCCTTTCTTTTTAAAAATTACCAGAAAAGAAATCCATTTTCATGATATCCGGGATAAATTAATTTTTTATATCAACCGATTTACCACCGGGTTTACTATGGCCTTAAAAGATCGTAAAGTATTGATAATAGGTGTTATACTATCTTTTGGCATGTGGGGGGTGGATATGACCCGACTGTATGTTTGCTTTTTGGCTGTAGGGGTTCAACCTCCTGTAATTTCCCTGGTGATAATTTATACGGTAGGTATTTTGATTTCGCTTCTACCTATTCTCCCTGGATCTTTAGGATTAAGGGAGGCTACTTTGGTGGGATTATTTGCAGTGGTAGGCATATCCGCGGATGTGGTAATGGCCGCCAGTGTAATTGATAGGCTGGCCAGTTATATCATCCCCACCATGATTGGTGCATTTGCTGCTTTTTATTATGGTAAAATCATTGTGGCTGATAAAAAGCCAGATGCATCATAATATCTAAAATTATTACTTTTATTAGATTAATACACCCGTTTTAAGGGGAACATGGATTTAAAAAGCCATATAACTGTCGTTTATTCATATAAAGCATAAAATACTTTTATAATAATTAATTATAATATATATTATTATCGAAACATTTATATACTACTTAATCAAATTAAGAGTATATATAACATTTTCGGTTTATAATATGAAAATTTTAGGAAATATTTCACATGTCTCTAACAAGGGAAATATCATTGTTAGATCCAGTCAAACTCCCGCTCTAGGATTGCCTGTTTTTTCTGAGAATAAAAAAAGGGTGGGGAAAATACACGATGTATTTGGACCTACTAAAGAACCATACATTACTATCAAACCTAATCGTGGTTCCAATTCTAAAAAGTTAGATAGCCTGGTTGGAGCAGTTTTATATATACCATCAAAACCTGTGAAAAAATGGGGGCGTAAGAAACGAAGCAAGAAATGAAAAACGATGTTTCTGAATCGAAGCAAGAAATGAAAAACGATGTTTCTGAAACAGAAAAGGAAACAAAATGTCCGGAATGTGGATCTGAAGAGCTTATTGGAGACTACGAAAGAGCAGAGATAGTCTGTGGAGGATGCGGCCTGGTTATAGATGATAACCTGGTGGATATGGGTCCGGAATGGAGAGCTTTTGATCACGAACAAAGAGACAAAAGAACCAGAGTAGGAGCACCCATCACCTATACTATCCACGACAAGGGTCTTTCCACCATGATTGATTGGAGAAACAAGGATATATATGGACGGGATATTCCTGCTCGAAACAGGGCTCAATGGTACCGTCTTCGTAAATGGCAGAGGAAAATAAGAATTTCCGGGGCTACTGAGAGAAACCTGGCCTTTGCGCTCAGTGAACTTGACAGGGATTCTTCCCGGCTGGGGCTCCCTCGAAGTGTTAGAGAAGCTGCCTCGGTGGTCTATCGAAGCGCGGTTGAAAATAAACTAATCCGGGGAAGGAGTATTGAAGGGGTGGTAGCCGCTTCACTTTACGCCGCCTGTAGGAGATGTAATGTGCCTCGTACGCTGGATGAAATAGCAGAGGTCTCCAGGGTAAGCAAAAAAGAAGTTGGAAGGACCTACCGGTTTTTAACCAGGGAACTGAACATCAAATTACCACCTACCTCTCCTGTGGATTATGTACCTCGTTTTGCCAGTGAATTAGGATTATCTGGCGAAGTACAATCTAAAGCAATTGAAATCATTGAAAAGGCCATGGAAAAAGGTCTTACTTCTGGAAGAGGCCCTACCGGTGTAGCTGCTGCAGCACTATACATTGCCTCAGTTCTCTTAGGAGAAAGAAAAACCCAGAGAGACGTGGCAGATATTGCCGGTGTAACCGAAGTTACCATTAGGAACCGTTACAAGGAACTAACAGAACAATTGGATATGGGTGTAACTTTATAAAAAAACCCATAATTTTTTATTTTTTTAATTTAAACACTATTTTTGCGATTTATTATTTATATTCCTTATTTTTTAATTTAAACACTATTTTTGCGATTTATTATTCCATATCATTTATATTCTTTAGAATATCTTTCTATAGAACAGTTAAGATCTTTAATTATCTCTTCATTACCCACTCCATGGTATGTTGAAAGATTTTCTTGATATTTTGAAAGATTTTCCAGGAATAATTGTAAAGATTCAAGACTTATATGTTCATGGAATTCACCATAACCTGATTTTTGAAGATAAACGGCATTAAGTATCTGCTCAAACTGGCCCTGTACTGGAATACTATAAACTGGTTTTTTCAGGTAAAGGGCTTCACTAATCAATCCAAAGCCACCATTACTTATAATTGCCTGGCTATTTTCAAGATCATTAAAGAACTCATTTTCATTAAAAATCTTGAAATGGAGGTTTCCCATTTCTTGGGACTTGTTGAACCCATAAATCACAAAATTATAAGGAGTTTTTTTTAGAACTTCAATTAACTTCAAATTTGACTTACTGGTTTGGTATACCAGTATATAATCTCCATATGCGGGCTGGAGATTGATTATTTCTTTTCTTAAAACTGGAGGATAAATAATTGATTTTTTATTTTTTAAGGTAGGGAAAAAATAACTCATGATAATAAATCTTTCAGGTCGTACTATGAAAGACCTGACTACAGCTTCAGCTTTAAGCTTATCTTTTTTAAACTTGGAAGGGTATTCTATTTTTCCCTGGGTAATTATGTGCATGTTATCAATACTAATCAGGGGAATTCGAAGGATATTACTCAAAAGGCTGGCATAGAATTCAAAATCAGATACGATGACATGTGGTTTGAAATCCCGGGCAATTTTATATAGCAACTGCAAATTGTCTTTTAAATCCCTTGGTAAGCTTTTAATGGATCTTAAAAATGTTTTTTTATTTTTAACCCGGTTATCTTCATAGACCGTATTAAAACCATAAATTTCATGAACATTATCAAACTTTTTAGAGAGATACTGGTAAGCCCGATCGCTGGCAAAAATCATCAAATCATAGTGGGAACTAAGTTCTTCCAGCAGAACTCCACTTCTAATGGCATGTCCCATTCCTTCCCCACAAACTGAATAAATAATCCTTTTTTTACCATTATCTCCCAGACCATCGCCGGATGAAACGATATTTTCAGGATTTAATTTATCCGAATCTTCTTTCTCATAACCAAAATTATAATCTAGCTCTTCAGCTGTGATTTTTTTACCCATAAAGTCATATACTGTACTCTTAGTGTATTTCATAGCCAAACTCTTTAATCCTTCTTTTTCAAGCCTACGGGTAGATACCAGGACATGAGCTTTCCTTAAAACTTTAAACTTACTTATTCTTCCTATCCTCTCAATATAATCACTATCCTCGCCAAAATCAAGTGATTCATTAAAACCATTTACCTCTTCATGCAAACTTCTACGGGTTATGATACCATAACAACCTGCCCCATGTGGTTTGATGGATTCCACCATTATCATGAATCTGTTTGCAAATTCATGCAGTACCTTATCTCTTTTTTTATCAGAAAGGGGAATCATTTGGGTTATGGCAATCCCCAGCTTTTTTTCCTCAAATTCTTCAATTGCATCATGTAGATATCCTGGTGAAAGAACCAAATCCGAGTCTAAAAATAATATTAATTCTCCTTGAGCAATTTTAGCTCCATTATTTCTGCCCAGGGCAGGTAAACCACCATCTACTACTTTACAACCATATTCATGTGCAATCTGACGGGTATTATCCTTGGAATTAGCATCTGATATAATTATTTCATAATCTGTAAATTCCTGACTTTTTATACTGTCAATTAATTCAGGCAAATAATCTTCTTCATTGTAAGTAGGAATGACAATACTAATTTTCATTTTATTTTCTCCCATGGGGGACGAGTTTCTGAGGTTCAAATAAAATCTTAATCCAACTAATTACTATATTAATTTTCAATTAAGAATAAGCGGCATTCCCAAAAAAGGAATAGAAATTCCAGGAAATAAAAAATACTTCGCTTTTACCTTCCAGGGACGAGGCCAAATCATTAATAAGGTATATTTCATTATAATTTGAATCCAGGGTAATAATAGTTTTATCATTAACCACCCGGGAAGATAAAATGTTATAATTTAACAGTTCTATCTCCTCTGGAGCACCAATAATGGTAACTTCATAATAATCAGGGACTGAAGCAAAAAGTCCTAAAATAACCCTTAAAATAATTAAAAAGGCAATTATGATGGTGGGGCTAATCAGATTTTTAAATGAAAAGGGCATTTTAAGAGCAGCCATTCCTAAAAGACCAGATAATCCCACCAGGGCAGGTGTTGATAATAATCCACCATCTATCATTCCAATCATACTGGTAGCAAGGGCAAATAAGACTATCAGCTTGTGATATTCTCTTCTATCTCCCAGGGAAAACATGCCTCCTAAATAAACTACAGGGATAGTTAATAAAATTATCCAACCTGCAGAAGGTATATAATTTGATAATGATCCTCCGGTGTGGATATTAGAATTTGCAGTGATAAATGAATTCAAAACAGGACTTATTGCGCCTTTAAATATATGACTATGTAAAATACTACTAGTACTGGGACTGGGGTTGAGTGAAACAAAGGTGGTAAATACTGAAACACCGGTATTTACTCTCAACCATATTTCCAGAATTATTCCTATTATATATGTAAATAAAACTATTACAATAACCATCTTCAAAAAATCATTTTTTTCCCATTTTTCAAATGGCTTAAGTGTACGTATCTTCTGATTAAGATAACTTTCCGGGGAAAAAAGAGGGCTAATAATCAACATACTCCCCATTAAACAAAAAAACATGATATCTTTACCTTTTGAGGATCCCATAAGGAATATATGGGTAAAGGGCCGTATAATAGGACTGATAAAATCTGTTAAAAACAGTATTAATCCTATTATCATCAGGATTAAACCTAAAAAAACAAGCCGGTTAATTTTCAATAGATCACCAAGTTTAAAAATATTTTAGATTATTACTGGATTCAGGCATTATTTTTTATAATAATTGCCATTATATTTGCAAATAGAAATTAAAGATCAATACTGCGTAATGAATACCTGGAAAAATTTTAATCCATATTAATAACCATTTTAATTGAAATCATGATGTTAAGGTTATCTTCAAATTAAATGATTAGCTTCACAAATATTTTATTTATTCTTTTTTATATTAAATATATGGAACTTTTTTTAGAATATATTATTATTTTATTAATCACCGGGGTGGTAGTTGGATTTTCCACAGGCCTTTTAGGTGTGGGTGGCGGATTCTTGATGGTCCCTATACAATTTTTTTTATTGCAATCTATAGGTGTTGATCCGGACCTTGCTATCCGCATAGCCTTTGGAACCAGCTTAGCTGTTATTTTACCCACTGCTATTAGTGGTTCATATCGCCACTATTGTAAGAAATGTGTCTTATTAAAACCTGCTATTTATATGGGAATGGCCGGGTTTTTTGGAGGCTTTTTAGGTGGTTACATAGCTTCTATAACTCCAGCTAATATTTTGACACTTATTTTTTCAGTATTGTTATTTTTTATCGCCTATCAATTTTTAAGATACCAGGAAATACCGGGAGGTAAAATTAAAAATTTAAACCCCTACCATCTTTTTGGTTGGGGGTTTTTGGCAGGTTTCTGTTCTGGTCTCCTGGGCATTGGAGGCGGGGTAATTCTAGTTCCGGTAATGCTGATTGTGTTGGGATTTAGTATGCTGGAAGCAGTGGGAACATCTACGGTGGTGATACTCATTATTTCTGTGGGGGGCATAATATCTTATGTTTACCAGGGATTGAATATCCCTGATTTACCACCCTATTCTTTAGGCTATGTCAATTTATTGCAATTCGTGTTGTTATCTATATTCAGCATCCCTTTAGCACATTTAGGCTCACATTATGCACACAAAATACCTGAAAGACAGTTAAGATACTTATTTGCAGTAATATTGATTTATATTGCTCTTAAATTATCAGGCTTATTTGAATTAATAGGGATACCGCTTTGAGTTTTCAAATTTTCCTGGAGCAATTTCCATAATAATTTATAGTATTAGTATGATATAGAAATATGGTGTTATTATGGTAAAATTTAATTTAATGGGTGCTATTGCACTGGTAATAGGCATAATTCTTTTAATTAGCCCTGCTTTAGGATTGGTAGCAATTGGTATTGTATCTGGATTCATCTTAACTGGTCTGGGAGTATGGATGGCGATTAATGCTTTTAAAGATAGAAAATTTAATCAAAGCACAGCCCTGGTATGGGGAATCTTTGCCATAATCTCTCTGGCAATTGGACTTTCAATGATATTCCAGATATTTAGCATAGAATATTTAGCAGGCGCCTATTTGTTTGTAACGGGAATCCTGCTATTAATTGCAGGGATTCTGATACTATCCGTTTCCCAGGGAAGTAACTATAAAAAATATTCAGGACTTACCAGTGTTATCCTGGGTATACTATACTTGCTGGTAGCATCCCTGGCATTAAATCCACTCTTTTTAGGGGCAATAATTGGTCTGGCATTTATTATTTTTGCACTTATTCTTTTAAGGGTGGGTCGAAGCAATTAATAAATTTCTATCTATAATATAATAATAGAATAATTAGCAGTGGAATCTAATTAGAATTCCACTTTAGTTTAAGAAATTTTCTAACGGAATAATACATACAACAACCATAAAAGTATAAATACTCCAAATATGGCGTATACGATCATTCTGGTTTTCCTAACTTTGTTCCGGTTTTCTGCCAGTGTATGTTGGCATTTATCAGAACAGGTTCTCTCTTCCAGCGGTATAGGGGTACCGCAAACAGCACAGTGTCTATGTGGTTTGGTCATTATTTCACCTTAATTAATAATTGATTACGACTTAATATTATTTATGCGATTATAACAAATTTATTATAAACATAGTTCTTTTATCTTAAATAATTCTGGTTCCAATTTTTTCATTATTCAAAACCTTAATTAAATTTTCAGGTGTTTTACCATTAGCTATAATAGTTTTAATTCTGGATCTTTTTATCATTTGAATAGCAGTCATATCAAAAAATTCATAAGTTCCAGCCATTACCTCTTTTTCCCTTAAAAATTCCATCATTTGCTGGGCAGTTACCTCTTCAAACATGTGTGCATCATCATGTTGATGGGGATCTTTATCATAAAGCCCATCTACTGAGGTGAGATTTATTAAAAGTTCTGCACTTACAAATTCTGCTAAAATAGCTCCTACTGCATCAGTACTGTGGGCAGGTTCAGTTCCCCCCATCACCACTATTTTATTGCTGGTGGAATACTCCATGGCCTGGTGGAAATTTTCTGGAACCATAGGATAAGCATCGCCTTTAAGTGCCATTATAAGGAGCTTTGCATTTAATCTGGTTATCTCAATACCAATATCATCGCAATGTGATTCACTTGCCCCCATAGCACGGGCTATTTTTATATAATTTCGGGCGGGTTTGCCTCCACCTACCACTACAAATATTTCATGTTCCTGCTGCAGAGAACCTAAAATTCCAGCATACTCCTGGAATTTTTCATGACTATTATCTTTCATGATAATGGATCCACCAATAGTAATTACTACTCTCATTGATTTTCACCTGCTATTGACTAAAATTAATAACGGATTATTTTCTTAAAACTTTAAATCATACATTAAGTCATATGATTTTCTTATTTTAAATTATTTCTTAAACCATCAGGTCTATTTTTTAATATCATTTAATAAGTATAAGTTTTATACCCTAAATTAACATAAATAATTAATAGAAATATTTTAAAATAATATTGCAGGTTTATCATGTTTATACTATTCTTCATTTATGACCGGGCGTGACTCCCTATTAGGATTAAAGCCGGGTTTAATTAAAAATATAGAGATTAATTTAATTTTTAATAGTTTTTAAGGAGTGAGTTATCTTGACTGATGTATCATCAACCGAACTTTATGAATTTAAAAGGACTATTCAAGAATTGTCTGATAAAAAAGGAAGGGGCACTGAACTGGTATCAGTATACATCCCTCCAGATAAAAAGATATCTGATGTAGTCAAACACATGAGAGAAGAACTTAGCCAGAGCGCCAATATTAAAAGCAAACAGACTAAAAAAAATGTCCAATCTTCTATTGAAGTTATTATGCAGCGCTTAAAATTGTTTCCAAAGCCTCCGGCTAAAGGATTGGTTCTTTTTGTGGGCATGATTCCTAAAGGAGGGCCAGGTACTGAAAAAATGGAAACCTATGTTTTTGAACCACCGGAACCTATCCAAACCTATACTTATCACTGTAATTCTGATTTCTTCCTGGAACCTCTCCAGGATATGCTGGGGGATAAAGATGTTTATGGACTGGCAGTTTTAGATCGTAAAGAAGCTACAGTTGCGGTTCTTACTGGAAAAAGAATAAAGATTGTTAAAACATTAACCAGTGGAGTACCCGGCAAACATAAGGCTGGTGGTCAGTCTCAGCGTCGTTTTGATCGTTTAATTGAACTTGCTGCCCACGAATTTTTAAAAAGAATAGGTGATGCTATTAACGACGCATTTCTTCCATTAGAAGAGTTAAACGGAGTTGTTTTAGGAGGACCTGGACATACCAAAGAGGAATTCCTTAATGGTGATTATATGCACCATGAAATTAAGAAAAAAGTCATAACCACTGTTGATACTTCTTATACTGGTGAATTCGGTATCCGGGAAATTATAGAAAAATCCATGGATGTTTTAAATGAAATAGATGTAATGCGGGAGAAAAAACTGATCCAGAAATTTTTATCTGAGCTGGTTTCAGCTGATGGTTTGGCTTCCTATGGGGAAAAAGATGTTAGAACAAATTTACAAATGGGTGCAGTGGAAATCCTCATATTATCAGAGGGTATAAACTCTCAAAGGGTAGCTTATGAATGCACATCATGTGGAAATAAAGTGGATTCCACCTCTAAAAATGTTAAAAAAGACATTGAAGAAACATGTGATAAATGCGGCGAACCTATGAAAGAAATTGGAACCAGAGATGTTATTGATGATCTGGTAGAAATGGCAGAGGAAGTTGGATCAGAAGTTGAAATAGTATCAACTGAAACTGAGGAAGGAATGCAACTTCTACGTGCTTTTGGAGGTATTGGGGCCATACTAAGATACAGGACCTGAAATAATTAACTTATTTTTTCATTTTTATTATTAATCTTTCAAAAACCTCTTTTTTAATTTTAATTATTTTTTATTCTTAATTATTCCATATCCATCTAAAAAAAAATAATAGCAAGGGATAAAAAATAGCCTCTAAATCTGCAAGCATAGACTTTTTAGAAAGGGATTGAGACTTATTTTTTATGATTTCCAGATAATAAAATACATATAAATAGAAAATGGTCAATAATAAGCAATATGGGGGTAAAATATATAGAATTCCGCCTAATATTAAAATAAATGCAGTTAAAAGGTTTAAAACATGAAGATATGTTATGGTTTTAAATATACCTAAAACCGCAGGCAAAGTTTTCAAACCTTCCTTTTTATCTGATTTTGCATCTTTTATATCAAAAAAAATAGTATTTAAAAGTACTTTTGCATAAATAAATAAAAATATCAGTATCAATCTTATATTTACCTCTTCGTAGTTATACATCACTATTAAAAAAGTACCCCACAAACTCCATATAAATGACAAATAAAAATTTTTAAAGGCAGGTATTTTCAGGGTTATCCTCTTAAATACACTGGCATATAATATTCCCATGGCAAATAAAGTTAGAACAAAGAGTATAATCATATAATTAAAAATATAAACTACCAGCCCAATTAAAAAGAACACATACAATATTATCAAATTATAATTTAATTTTTTATTTAAATTCGCCCTTTCAGGGTTGGTTTCAATATCTTTAGCCATATCGGCATAATAATCATAGCTGTAAATAATTAAAGGAAGTAAAAAAGAGACCATAATAATGATCATATCATGGGGCATATCCGCGCTTATAGAAACGGTTAAAAGTAGTGAGGGTCCCCAAAGCGCGGGAATGAATCCTCCATAAAGCAATAAGTTTTTAATAATTAATGAATATCTTAATAAAACTGGAATTAATGGCCGTCTTGTGGCAGGCATTAGTAAATTATGATTTTTTGTAAAAATAAATTCAAGGGTGGATTTAATCTAATTTTTGCTTTTTAATTATTGAAAAGAAGATTTTATCCACATAATCCATTATCCTAATCTACTGACTTTAATCAGTGATTCTATAGGAACTCCTTCTATTTCAGATATTCCTTTTTTGTCAATCAGTACTGTAACACAGGTGGGTTCAGCGCCCTGTTTTTTAAGGACATCAATTACTTCTTTTATAGTGCGGCCACTGGTTATAACATCATCCACTATAACCACCCTTTTATTTTCTACTGATGCGAAGTTACTACTTATGGCTCCTTCAGCATCTTTGCCTTTTCTATGTTTAATGGGATGGAAAACAGAAATGGAGGTTTCAATACCGGTTTCTAAAGCAATTACATCGGCCATCATGGTGGCAAAAGGAACTCCACTAACAGCTATGCCTACTATAACATCATTAGGGCCGTGTTTTAAGGCTATATCTGCCATGGCAGCTGAAACATATCTCAGTCGTGCAGAACTACCTCCTAAACTTTTCCAGTTTATGGCAAAATCAAGGGGGGCCTGACTTTTTTCTTCATCTTTTTTTCCAGTGGCCTGCAAGGTAAGCCATCTGGCAGTATCTTTAGACACATTCAGTTCGTCGGCGATTTCTCCTGTGGTAAAACCTTGACTACGCAACCCCTGTGCTTTTTTTATCAGTTCCTGGTTCATTTTAACACCCATTTAAATTTAAATCTAAAATCAATAAAAAAGATTTTAGATTTTTATAAAACAATCCTATTAAAATCTGATTTATTTATTTATTCTGGATTTAAATCACCATTAATTTTAACTGGTGAATGATCACGTGCTGATTTCATGGCAGCTAAGACAACTCGAAGTGCATAAATACCATCTTCACCCGTAATTTCTGGTTCTTCGTCATTAATAATAGATGACAGGAATGATTTTATTTCCCCTTTCAATGGTTCTTCATGATTAATTTGAACGTCCTGGGCGAATTTTCCAAAAACATCAATGCTTTGATCAATATAATCAATGGATATTATCCCATCCGTACCGGTGATTTCCAGTTCCCTCCTTTTATATGGGGTGAGCCAGTTAACTTCCAGCATACCGGTTATACCGCTGTTAAATTTAGTCATGATCTCGGCGTGATCTTCGAACTCACATTTTTCCAGGATACTACCCATGGTGGAATAAACTTCTGCCACTGGCTCGCTGAAGAGATAATACATCACATCCAGATCATGTATGGCCAGATCAATGGTAACTCCTACATCTTTAATTCGGGGAGGGAATGGACCTACTCTTTTTGCTGAAGCAGATACTACATCACCTATAACATCATTTTCAATAAGTTCCTTGGCTTTTTGTACTGCGGGATTAAATCGTTCTACATGTCCGGTCCCTAGTTTAACACCTTTTTTACGGGCGGCCTTTACCATTTCTTTTGCTTCATCCAGGGTAAATGCAATGGGTTTTTCTACCAGAATGTGTTTTCCGTGATCTATAGCATCCATCACCACATTGTGGTGGTGTGTGGTGGGAACACAAACACTTACTACTTCAATATCTGGATTTTCAAGAATATTTTCATAATCCACATAACCAATAGCTCCATATTTCTGGGAAACTTTGGCCAGATTGCCTTTCATAAGATCTGAAACAGCCACCAGATTGGCGTTTTCCAAACGGTAGTATACCCGGGCATGATTATAACCCATGGCACCTACACCAATTACACCTACATTAATATTGTTCAAATATAATCCTCCATATGATTTGCAGCTTTTTTGCCTAATTCTTCAGCTTCATTAATAGAGCCGGTAATTGTCACTTTAGATAATACATGTCCTTTTTTATCTAAAAGAACGCAATAAAGATTCATTTTACCATTTTTGGACCTTGCAATAGCCCCCAAAGGCCATTGACACCCTACTCCTAATTCTCTTAGTACTGTTTTTTCAGCTAAAATTTCCTGAAATGATGTAAAATGACTCAAGCCGTTAAGCAGGGCTTTCAATTTACTATCTTCACGGGTTATTACTGCCAGGGCACCTTGTCCTGCAGGGGGAGTTAAATAATCTAAAGGAAACCTTTCTTTAATATATTCAGTTAAGCCCAGTCTTATTAATCCTGCTTCTGCCATTAAAGTGGCGTCGCATTCTCCCATCATAACTTTTTTTATTCGAGTTTCTATATTTCCTCTTAGGGGCTCTAACTTAAAATTTTTTTGGTGATGATTGCAAAATGCTTCCCTTCTTAAGCTACTGGTTCCCATTTTAGACCCGGGAGGGAGTTCATCCCACCCTAACTTAGATATCAAGACGTCATGGGGCGATTCACGTATAGGTACTGCGGCAATTTCTAGATCTGGATCCAATTCACTTGGCACATCTTTCATACTGTGTACAGCAAAATCTACTTCACCATTTAATACTGCTAAATCCAGTTCTCGGGTGAAAATACCTTTGGGATCCATATTATATAACTGAGTATCAGTTACTTTATCTCCAGTACTTTTTACTATGGAAATTTCTATTTCTTCATCAGTTATTTTTGATAATTCGCTTATTATATACTTTGTCTGTACTGTGGCAAGGTTGCTTCCTCTGGTTCCCACAATCAAATAATCATCTCCGAAGATAAATGTTTTTAAGTTATTAGTAATTAAATCAAAATTCAAACTATATTTAGTTGCTACTCATTTAATGAATTTATTTTTTATAAATTTAATTTTTTTAAAAGTAAATTATTATTTCCATCAAAGCTTTATAAAACTATAAATTTTCATATCTATATAACTTGGCTATATAACTTGGCCCCGGTATAAAACATAAAGGTTTATTTTTATAATCATTATATGCCTGAAAACATATCACAATTAACTAGTAGGGGAATGGAATTTATTTTTGTCCGGGGATTAATGTCAAACTATCTTTTTTTTAAATTGGAATAATTGGAGCGATAGATAAAAACAATTTTTCTAGCACCATTTTTAATAGCATAATTTAAAGCTTCCTGAGGATTTTCAATAAAAATTGAGGGGGATTCCATCTTTTTTAATATACCCTTTCCTAACTGCTCGGTTAAAATTAAGGGAATATGCATTTTAAAACTATCCAAAAGCTTAGCAGCTTCTAATTCATCAATTTCTTCGCAGGTGATTCCATATTCCCCTCCTAAAATTACAATGGAGTTTTCCATGGATTGAGCCATTTTAATTGTTTTTTCCAGGGCCTTGACATTTATTCCAGGATTAACCTCCTCTATAATAATAATATTGCCTTCTTTTTTTAGTGAAGTGCGACCTTTAACTCCTTTAAACCTGCTAAATCCAGATAATAAATGATTTATATCTACATCAAGGCTTAAAGCAGCACTAAGAGCAGCTAAAACATTACTGACGTGATGAGGGGCCGGGGCAAATGTTTCAATATGTAACCGGGTGTTGGTGGTTTTTCCACTTATTGTTTTTAAATTTTTAACATCTACCTCTATAAAAGTTTTATCCAGTCCGTATTTCACATTTAAAACATTCACCGTAGCATCTGGATTTTTTAAACTGTAACTATTAATGCGGGAAACGATGTTCTCATTTAGATGGGAATAGTACTGGTCCAATGCCTCTTTTTCACAGCAGATAATCTGACTTTTAAATATCTGACTTTTTGCTGTACTGGCTTTAGTCTTACCCTGAGCAATAACATAGTCCTCCACCACATTGGTTAATATTCCCACATCGGCTAAACCAGTACCTCCCAGGGATGTTTCAAATATACAAATGTCATATTCATAATTTTTAGCTAACTGTATAGTATCTATGATGCTGGCAGGAGTTATACTGATATTCTTTTTTAAATTAATAATGGATTTATTTTCTAAATATTCAGCCCCTAGACTGGATAAAACTAAAGGTTTACGGCAAATAAAAATTTCTTTGAGTATTCCCACCACACTGCTTTTCCCTTTAACTCCTGTTACTTCAATAACCGGTATTTCAATTTTTTTCCAATCTTCCAGGATATATTTTACAGCTGCATGATGTGTGAGGACTATTTCTATATCCAGAGGGCAATGTACCGGTGCAATTATATCCAGATTATCAACTGATGGTATTTCACTGGTTAATTTAATTCCCTTTGATTCTAAACGGTTTCTTTGGGTATCATTAAGGCTATGGTAAATATCCCAGGCCCATATATTTTCGTATTTTGTTTCTAATAGTTCCAGGGCTATTTTAACTCCGCCATGGGTTAGGTCTATAACTAGGGCATCCATTTTAACACCTGAATTAAAAAAATTTTAAAAAAAAATGTAATTCATTTAAGAGTTAATACCGCCTTCAGTTAGCAGATCTTTTACTCTCTGATAGAAATTTTGGTTTAGGCGCACAAAATAGGCGTTAGTAGTGGATTTTACAAATATCAGTTCTTCCAGGTAATTTATTTCCTCTTCAAATTGCCCATCTATTACTGCTATTGCTTTCTTGCCTTTTTTTAGTAGTTTTACTTTAATCTGGCTTTTATTGGGAACTACAATAGGACGGGCCCCCAGCTTAAAGGGACATATGGGAACTATTATAAATGCTTCCACCCGGGGATCAACTATAGGGCCCCCTGCAGACATTGAATATGCAGTAGAACCACTTGGGGTGGATATTATGAGTCCATCTGCTCTTAATTCTTCTACAATTTCGTCATCCACTGAAATTTCTATATGTAACATTTTGGCTGGCTTACGGGTCATCATAACCACCTCATTTAAGGCAGATGGTAACTCTTCACCATGACAGACCCGTAACTGGGTCCTTTTTTCTATAAAAAATTTCCCCTCTAAAACATCTTCCACAGCATCAAAAGCGTTTTTTGGATCTATTTCTGTTAAAAACCCTACAGTACCCATATTTATTCCAATAATAGGTATTTTTTTACCATTTACAAATCGTTGGGTCCTTAAAATGGTTCCATCACCACCTATGGCTATAATCATATCCGTGTCCATTTCTGCAAGTTCTATACTTCTTTCTTTAAATTCAGGCATAAATTCAATTAAAGAAGAGTCTATGGAAACCTTGATTTCTTTTTCAATTAAAAATTTCACCATTTCATGAGCCATTTCAACAGCTTGAGGGATATCTAAGCGTGCAACAATACCCATGTGCATTAGATAACCTCCATAGTTTTTATAAGTTCATCATGTAATTTTTTATTTCCTGCAGCAACTATCGAAGTTCTTTCATTTAGTCTTAGTATACTATTTAGAGGTATTCCTTCATAGTCACTTACTTCTCCGCCGGATTCAGTTATAATAAGCTGGGAAGCAGCAATATCGATTACCCTTAAATTATTTCGAATATCCACAAAAGCATCGTAGGCACCATTGGCCACATAACAAAGTTCAATGGCCACAGATCCCAGGATTCGCATTCTTCTTATCTGCTGAGAGAGATTGTTAATCATATCTAAACTGTTCCCATAGATGAATATTCCTAGGCAGGAACTACTCAACTCACTCAGGGAAGATGGATGCATCTTTTCACCATTTAAAAAAGCACCTTTGCCTTTTAAAGCCTCAAAAAAATCTCCCGTGGCAAAATTTTTCACAAATCCCATCTGAACCTCATTTAAGTGAGGGTAATCATTCTTAAAGGAGCATTCTGCAACTGCTATTGATATCCCAAATGCAGGTATATTTTTCACGGCATTACTGGTACCATCAAGAGGATCTACCACAAAAACAATTTTAGAATCCGGATTAATTATTACATTTCCACCAGATGTTGATTCTATTTCATTTCCTATTTCCAGTTCTCCAATTTCTTCACTTATCAGCAAAACCTGTCTGGAAACTCCTTCTAGCACTGAAATTACTTCGTTTTCAGCCACCAGGTCTATCAATTTGGTAGGGGTTCCATCGGCTCCCATTTTAATAATTTCACCGGCTTCTTTTTTCCCAATTAATTGTGAAATTGCTTTTTCTACCTGTTGGGTGATTTTTAGGGCCACGTTTCTCCAGAAAATTGATTCAGCTTCATCCATAAATCAGCACCTGCCTGGTAACTACTCTAAAATTTTTCATGAGGGGGATATAACTCCTTTTAATCACCTAAATAAACTAAAGCAGCCACCGCACTACCCTGGTTTTCTACTTTATGATTTATTTCTTCTACTACTAATTCCTTTATTGCTTTATCTCTCACATCCATCATGTATTTTACCATGGATATGGCCTCTGCTCTAATTTTAGATGGATCTTCATTTACTCCACTATGTTCCACCACACAGCCAAAATCAGAAGATGTAGCAACGGCTATGGCTGCTGAAATAAAGTCTCCTTTATTATCCGAACTAACATGTGAAAGAACACAGTTTATCATGTCTCCCGGGGTTAATTCAGGAAGTTCCACTATTTTAGTATGGCGGGGTATGATGCTGGAAACTTTTATAAGGTTTACATCCCCAATTCCTGCATTTAAAAGGGCATTATCAAAAGCATTCAATTTGGTTGGTCCTTCAGCAGTTCCGGAAGTTATTGCGACCTTCATAGTAATCACTAAAATTTTTTAAGTATAATATTTCTGTTTTTTTATTCAAATAAATTATTTAATCAAATAATTTAATATTTTATTCTAAATAAATGTCTTAAAAATTATAATTCTAAGGAATCTAAATTATTAAGGGATAATCAATTATTTAAGGATTGTTTTAACAAAATATTAAAGTTTATATGCTGGTTTAATTACTATTTAATTACTGATAAATAGTCTGGTACTATCTGACTTAAGATGATATCAATTTAATTATATAATGATCTTTTACTAGAATTTATTAATATGATTTAATTATTAAATAAAATTATTATATTTTGCTTGATTCATATCAAACAATTTTAATAATTATCGTTTTAAGTCTGCAAAATGGCTAATTAAATTTCTATAGGTTGTAAATGTATCATATCATTAGGAGGAAATAATAATGTCGAAGAAAGTGGTAGAAGTTAAAACTCTAAAAGTTGGTAAATATGTTATCCTTGATGGTGAAGCATCTAAAATAACCAGTATTTCAACATCATCGCCAGGTAAACACGGTTCTGCTAAAGCAAGAGTAGAAGCACTTGGTATATTTGACAATCAAAAGAGAAGTATTGTAAAACCTGTGGATACTAAAATAGATATACCTATTATTGATAAAAGAACCGGACAGGTTCTGGCTTTAATGGGAAGTGATGTACAGCTCATGGACCTGGAAACCTATGAGACTTTTGAAGTGCCTATACCTGATGACCTGAGGGATTCGCTTTTAGAAGGTGTGGAAGTAGAGTATATCCTGGCCATGGGTAATAAAAAACTCATGAGAACCAAAGGATAATTATAATCACCGGGAAATGAGGATATAATGCTATTTTATACTCATAACCCTTCAAAATTTGCTTTTTCCCGGGACGCAACTGATTTTGAAAATTTAATTACTTCAAGATCTAAAACAGGAGATAAAAAAAACCAGGGGCCTGCTTTTGCGTTATTGGGAGTGCCTTTTGATGGTACCACCACTTATCTCCCTGGGGCGCGTTTCGGCCCAGCAGGAGTTAGAGAAGCGTCATATAATTTTGAAAAATATAATTTAACCTGGGACTGTGTTATAGATTCACTTTTTTTTGATTTAGGAAATGTGGAAGTAATTCATGGAAACTTTAAAAAGACATGTACCCAACTTCAAGAAACAATCTCTGAACTTCTGTCCAAAGATGTAATACCTCTACTTATAGGGGGTGAGCACTCTATAAGTTATGCTATGGCCCGGGCCTTAAAACTTAAGAATATTTTCAATGAGGTTACGGTGGTCCATTTTGATGCCCATATGGATATGATTGATTCTTATATGGGTGAAAAGTATTCCCATGCTACAGTAATGAGGCGCATATCTGAATTAAATCCTCGCAGGATAATACAGCTTGGTGTTCGTTCTGCTTCTTTTGAGGAGAAAGAATTTGTTGATGAGATGGGAATAGAATACTACACCGCTGCAAATATAAATGATGATATAAACCATGTTAAAGAAGTTTTGTCTTCAATTAATGGCCCTATATATCTTACCATTGACATGGATGTTTTTGATCCTTCGGAAGCACCCAGTGTGGGAAATCCCACTCCCTGTGGTATTAAATCACATCAAATGGAAAAATTCATGTTAATATTATCTAAGAAAAATGTGGTGGCTCTGGATGTGGTTGAAGCTGCTTCTGATAAGATGGGTGATCTTACTTCAGTTAATGCTGCTAAAATAATACTTGATTTTATCTGTTTGCAGCGATAATCAGGATAATAAAATTAAATTCCCTATACTCTCTTTATAAATACTATCCTGGTAACCCTACACATATTCCGATATGATATTTATTTAAGAAAAAGTTTAGGCAGGATATTTAAAAACCATGTTTTTTAGATCCTGGAACTTAATATGATTATAGATAAGAATATATATTCTAGATAAATTAAAATCATAAACATTAATAAAATAGGTAATTAACTTCTTTAATTTAAAAATGGCATTTATGGACGTTTTCGAGGGTTTTTAATGAACACAAGAGAAGTAGAACTTTCAGGACATATTATTGATAGTCTTATGCTTCCCCGAACACTGGATATAATCATGGATATGGGGGGCGACTTTAAAATAATAGAATTTAAGATTGGAAAAAGGAAGACCGATATTAGTAACGCCCGGATAGTGGTTTCAGCAGATAGGCCTGATCTTTTAAATGAAATACTGGATGAACTCAGTGAAATTGGGGCATCTATTGCTGAAATTAAAGATGCCCAATTAAAAGAATCAGAAAAAGACAGAGTAGTGCCTTCTGAATTTTATTCTACCACCAATCACACCACTCATATACGATACCAGGGTGAATGGTTACTGGTGGAGGATATAGAAATGGATTGTATGATAGTGGTGGATACTCAAAATCAAAAAGCCTATTGCCGGCCCATTGGTCGTATAAAAAAAGGTGAAATGGTTGTGGTAGGAAGAGAGGGCATCAGGGTAACTCCTCCAGAACGGCCCAGAGGCAAAAAAGGTGTTTTTGAATTCATGGGAAGCGATGTATCTTCAGAAAAACCTATCATGTCCATTATAAATAAAATTGCTACTGAAATTAAAGAAATTAAAGAAAAAGGTGGGAAAATTGCCATTGTAGGCGGCCCGGCAATCGTACACACAGGATCCGCACCCATAATGTCTGAAATGATAAGGGAAGGATATATAGATGTTATATTTGCTGGAAATGCTCTGGCCACTCATGATATAGAAAATTCTCTTTTAGGAACTTCTCTGGGAATATGTGTAAAAAGTGGTGAGGCGGTGGCCCGGGGACACCGCCACCATATCAATGCTATTAATGAGATTAATAAAGCGGGCTCTATTAAGGAAGCAGTGGAAAAAGGGATCTTAAAAGAGGGGATTATGTATGAATGTATCAAAAATGACATTCCCTTTGTTTTAGCAGGTTCCATTCGTGATGATGGTCCACTACCGGATGTCATAACTGATGTTATAGAGGCTCAGGACGCCATGCGAAAATATGCACAGGAGGT
>CAMYKT010000008.1 GCA_947259185.1 uncultured Methanobacteriaceae archaeon | reverse complement strand
GGGTTTTTGGGGAGACCCTGGATATTGCCCTGGGAAACTGCCTGGATCAGTTCTCCCGGGAAGTGGGATTGGGACACCCGGGAGGTCCTAAAATAGAAAAACTTGCCCGGCAGTCTGCAAATTATATCCCCCTCCCCTATACGGTGAAGGGTATGGATTTATCTTTTTCCGGTCTGCTTACGGCTGCACTGCGAAAAAGCGAGAAGGGCTCCTCCCTGGAAGATCTATCCTACAGTTTACAGGAAACCGCCTTTGGGATGCTGGTAGAGGTAACTGAACGGGCCCTGGCCCACACCCAGAAAAAAGAAGTGATGCTCTGTGGTGGGGTGGCAGTTAACCAGCGTCTGCGGGATATGGTCTCCCAAATGAGTAAAGAACATTATGCTGATTTTTTCATGCCCCCAGGAGAATACTGTGGGGATAATGGGGCCATGATTGCCTGGATGGGGCAGCTGGTATATGAAGATAGAGGTGGTCAAAAGCTGGAGGATACTAAAGTTATCCAGCGCTACCGTACCGATCAGGTGAATGTTCCCTGGATGAAAAGCTCCCCTAAACGCCTTAAATTACCCCAGGAACTTCTGGCCAAAGGGGCAGAGGCCAATATCCTGGAAGGTGAATGGCTTTCCCAGGACATTTTAATTAAAAAAAGAATCCCTAAAGGATACCGTATAAAGGAAATGGATGATTATTTACGTAAATCCCGAACCAAAAGGGAAGCCCGTTTAATAGGAGAAGCTAAAAAACAAGGTGTAAGAACTCCGGTTTTGTATAATATTGATCTAACAGGAAAGGCTCTCTATATGGAGAAGATTTCAGGTCAGATGGTAAAGGATGTGCTTCCTCATCTGGAAAAAAAAGAAAGGCAAAACTTATGCCAGGAAATAGGACGTAAAATTGGCCTTCTGCATTCTGCAGAGATAATCCATGGGGATTTAACCACTTCCAACCTGATTTTAAGTGATGATGAGGTGGTTTTCATTGATTTTGGTCTGGGAAGGTTCTCGGATCTGATAGAAGATAAGGGTGTGGATTTACTGGTATTTAAAAAATCACTACAAAGTGTTCATTACCAGATGGCCCATGATTGTTTTGAAGAAGTGCTGGAAGGATATTATGAAAGCTCTAATTTTAATTCAATAGGTAATAAAATATATGAAATTGAAAAAAGAGGGCGTTATAGAGTTGATTAGAGTTATTTGTTTTATTAAACCCTATGAAGAATTTTAATCAGTTTCGTAATCTTATGATGAATATTTAAATAAGAGGAATTTTTATGGGGATAACATTTATAACCGGTAACAAACACAAAGTAGAAGAAGCAGAAAAAATCTTTCTGAAATTTGGATTAAAAATTCAGCATATGAATCTGGGTTATATGGAACCCCAGGGAACCCTGGAAGAAGTGGCCCGGTTCGGTGCAAAATATGCTGCCCAAAAATTAGAAGAACCGGTTATCGTGGAAGATGCCGGACTGTTTATAAAAGCTTTGAATTGGTTTCCTGGTCCTTATTCTGCTTATGTGCAGGACACTATAGGTAATAAGGGAATTTTAAAATTAATGGAAAATGTCAATAACCGCTATGCCGAATTCAGGTCGGTGGTTGGGTACTGCGCCCCCAATGCCGAACCCGAGATTTTTCTAGGTGTGGTTAAAGGACAGATTTCTAAAAAAGAAAAAGGAAATTTAGGCTTTGCATTTGATCCCCTATTTTATCCAGACGATATGGATAAAACTTTTGGAGAACTAACTACTTATAAGAAGAATCAGTTTTCTCACCGTAGTCGTTCCCTGGAGCAATTTGCCCGGTGGTATAAAAACCAGTCCCCGGATTAAAGTCTAAAAAAATCTTTTAATTCAAGCTAAAAAATATTATCTTAACTAGAGGTGAATAGATATGGTAACTAAACCTGAATGGGTTGAATACTCCAATGAAGAAATAGAAGAACTAATTTTAAAATACAATAAAGAAGGAAATTCCACCAGTAAAATAGGAATAATATTAAGGGACCAGTACGGTATCCCTAATGTTAAACTGGTTACGGGTAAGAAAATCACCCAGATTTTAGCTGATCACGGGCAAAAGGAAGAATATCCGGAGGATATCATGAACCTCATCCGTAAAGCAGTAAATATCCGGGACCACCTTAAGGAAAACCATAAGGATCTGCATACCAAGCGGGGATTACAGATAATTGAATCTCAGATCAGGCGTCTGGGCAGGTACTACGTCAACGAAGGCGTTTTACCAGAAGGCTGGAGATATGACCCACAAAAAGCAGCACTCCTTGTTAAATAAGGCTGATGAAGCATGTGAGGTCCTGAAAAAGCATCTAAAGCAGGGTAACATCGTCCGGCTGATATCCCATAATGATGCCGACGGCCTTTCTGCTGCCGGGGTGGTGGCCAACACCATCACCCAGGAAGGCGGTCAATACCATCTCACCATTGTACCCCGACTTAAAGAAAGCTTCATACAGAAGCTCGCCCGGGATAAATACCAGTTATTCTTTTTCTGTGATATGGGCAGTGCCTATGTGGAAACTATCTCCCGTATAAAAGGGGAGGTAATTATAGCTGATCACCATCAGCCATCTGATTTTGAGGCCCCTGAAAAAATCACCCACGTCAACCCCCATTTATTTGGAGTGGATGGTAGTAAGGAGGTTAGTGCTTCTGGTGTGGCCTACCTGTGTATGAGGGGAATGGAAAAACAATCCCTGGCTGGTCTGGCCCTGGCTGGTGCTTTTGGTGATATGCAATATTATGATGGATTTACCGGACCTAATAAGCTGATTTTAGAAGAAGGACTGGAAGCTGGTTCAGTTGAAATTCACCAGGACCTGAAAATAGCATCCAAAGCTGAAGAACCAATTTATAAAGCCCTGGCTTACACCTTCCAGCCGATCCTACCAGGTATAACTGGTGATCTGGAAGGTTCCATGGCGTTTCTGGAAAAGATGGGACTCTCCTATGGGATTAAATTCGCAGATTTAGGGAATGAAGAAAGGGACATCCTGAAAGAGGAACTAATCCGGCTTAACCCGGAAATCTTCGGGGATGTTTATTCCAACCCTCATGAGCGGCCCTCTTTGAAAAATATTGAAGACCTCTCCCGGGTGCTGGATGCCTGTGGAAAAAACAAAAAATATGGTCTGGGTATGGGAATCTGTCTGGGAGAAAAAAATGATGCCCTGGAGGTGGCCCTGGATTTACAGCGCAAGTACCGGGAAAATCTAGTTAAAGGATTAGATTGGATAAAAAGGGAAGGTTCCATGGTCCTGGAAAATATACAGTACCTTTACACCGAGGATAAACTTCGTAAAAGTATGCTGGGAACCATATCCAGTATAGCCCTTTCCATGGAAACCCTTGATCCAGAAAAACCCCTCTTAGCCCTGGCCCGGATGGATAATATGATTAAAATATCCGGCCGTACCACCCGGGAAATGATTGCTAAGGGCATAGATTTAGGAAAATCCCTGGATGATGCTTCCAAAAGCTTTGGAGGTACCGGAGGAGGGCATGATATTGCTGCCGGGGCCATGATACCCTACAAGGAAATGGATAACTTTCTATCGCTGGTTGATGAAATAACCAGTTACCAGCTGGAACAGTAGTTATTCCTATTTCTATTTTTTTTATTTTATAGTATTAGCTAGAAAAAATCAATTTTTATATTTACTTTTTTAAAAAATATTAAGGCCAGGGAATATATATTCTAATTAAAAAATAATTTTATTTATTCATACTAAAGGGATTACTATGTACCTCACCGGTGAAGAAGAAAAAATGTACCAGGGCGAATATGGAGAAACCATTAAAAAAAGTATGGAGATTCTGGTAGCCCTGGGAGATATATATCAGGCAGAACGATTGGTAAACATCACTTCAGCCCAGGTTTCAGGAGTATCCTATAAAACCATAGGGGATGCTGGACTGGAGTATCTGGAAGATCTGGCCCGGGACCCACAGGCCCGAACCAGGGTGGCCTCCACCCTGAATCCTGCCGGGGTGGATCTGGAAAAATGGGAGGAATTAGGGTTTTCCCGGGAATTCACCAGCCAGCAGCAAAGGATAGTGGAAGCTTATGGTAACATGGATGTGATGACCACCTGTACCTGTACCCCTTATCTTATTGGTAACGTGCCTTTAAAGGGCTCACATATTGCCTGGTCAGAGTCTTCTGCGGTGGCCTATGCTAACTCCATTTTAGGGGCCATGACCAACCGGGAAGGTGGACCAGGTGCACTTGCCGCCGCAATATGTGGTAAAACCGCCTGTTATGGTTACCATTTACCAGAAAACAGGAAAAGTGACCTGGTGGTGGAATTGGAATGTGAATTGCAGGGTACCGATTATGGGGCCCTGGGATACATGGTAGGACAGACCGTTAAAGAAGGTAGACCCTATTTTAAACTTAAAAACCGTCCCCTTAATGATAATTTAAAGGGATTAGGTGCAGCTCTGGCTTCTTCTGGTGCAGTGGCTCTCTACCATATAGAAGGAATAACCCCGGAGTATCAGGATGCTCTTCCTCAAGAAGCAAAAGATACCATGTTTGTGGATAGAAATGATCTGGAGGAAGTAAAAGAGAAATTATCCACTACCTCCCGTAAACCAGACCTGGTATGTCTGGGATGTCCTCATGCTTCCTTAGAAGAAATCAGGAAGGTGGCAGAAACCCTGCAAGGGAAAAAACTTAAAAATGATTTATGGCTGTGTACTTCCATTAATATGAAGACCGCGGCAGATAGGATGGGCTACACTAAAATGATAGAACAGTCCGGTGGCAGGCTGGTATTTGACACCTGTATGGTGGTAGCCCCTATTGAAGAGCTGGATTACCAGGTTATTGGTGTGGATTCTGCTAAGGCCGCCAACTACGTACCCAGTATGTGTGGCCTGGAGGTGGTCTTTGACGAATTTGAAAATCTCATTGATTTAGAATAATTATTTTTTTTAAGAAGATTCATCAGAACTTAAGAATCTCTCCCCGGTGAATTTTATGGCCGCTGCCCCGATAGGTGCGGTAATTAAAATGGCCAGTACTGAAATGGCCAGGATGAGTTCTCCAGATAAAACTCCAGCTGCCAGAGGTAAGGGCCCTATGGCTGCCTGTACCGTGGCTTTAGGAGTATAAGAAACCATACAGAATACTTTTTCTTTTAGGTTGAGTTTACTGCCCAATAAGGACAGGTAAACCCCGCAGCTACGGGCCAGAAGCCCCCCTATAATTATGATCAGGCCCAGCCATCCGGCCTGCAGTGAAAGGGAAAGATCAACCTGAGCTCCAACCAGTACAAATAGTATTATCTCGGCCAAAAGCCATATCCGGGCAAATTTCTGGGATAATTTATATCCCAGGTTAGGTTCCCGGTCCACCAGAACAAAGCCAATGATCATCACCCCCAGTAATCCAGCCACCGGGACGGTACCCTTTAAGAGGTCCCCCAGCGACTTAAACAATATGGCTGCTGCCAGGATAAGGAATATTTTCTCGGTTGCATTTATTTTCCAGTAGTGGAAGATTTTTAATAAACCAATGCCAATTATAAATCCGCCTGCTGCTCCCAGTATCAGGGATAATGGTATTCCCAGTATCTGGTAGGTTAAATCAATATTGGCTCCGGTGTATGCTCCTAGAAATACTGAAAAAAGAGTGATGGATACCACATCATCAGCAGAAGAACCGGCCAGAATCAGGGTGGGTATTCCACGGGCAGTTCCTTTTTTTTGGGTGATAAATGACAGCATCTGGGTAACGATGATGGCCGGGGAAGAAGCCGCCAGAATAAATCCCAGCATCCCTGCTTCTAAAAAGGATAATCCCAATAATTGCTGGGATATGAAAATGATGGCCACCCCTTCAATAACACAAGGTATAAAACTCATTTTAAGGGCAGGGGAACCAACCTTACGGATGGCTTCCCGGTGCAAACCCAGACCCGCCCTTAAAAGAATAATAATCAGGGCAATAACCCGGATATCCTCAGATAGGTTCAGAAAGGACCCACTGATTAAATTTAGTCCTGAGGGCCCTGTCAGTATTCCCAGTAAAAGTAATCCAAATAATCCCGGAAATCCTATCTTGGAAAAAAATCTACTGGAGATGAGGCCCAGTAATATAATCAAAGCCAGAGTTAATGCTAATACTTCCATTATTCCACCATTTAAATATTATTTTTAATTCCTGCATATTAATAAACTATTTTTTAAAAGGATACATTAAATAGGATTCATCACCTTTAAAAAAAAAAAGCGGTTAGTGGTGGAACTCCATCACCAGGATAATTATCTAAAGTCTATTTTTTGCTATATATAAATCATTATATGTTCTCGTTTTAAATATAATTCCCATGGGAAAATACATTGCACATCCACTGATTAAAGTAGATAAAATTGAGTCCCGGCTTTATCAACAACTATTAGCTGCAGATGTTTTAAAAAAAGGTAATTCCATGATAGTAGCACCTACTGCTTTAGGAAAAACTATTGTAGCAGCATTAGTAGCAGCTGACCGGTTGAATAGATATAAAGGGTCCCGGGTACTGGTATTAGCCCCCAGTAAACCGTTGGTAATCCAGCATGAGGAGAGTTTTCGGGATTTTCTAACTGTTAGCTCCACCTCCTTAACCGGGGCTATAAAAACTGATGATAGAAAAAAAAGGTGGGAAGAGTCACAGGTTATATGTGCCACTCCCCAGACAGTTGAATCAGACCTGCTTAATAGTCGCTATACTCTACAAGATGTTTCCCTTCTGGTATTTGATGAGTGCCACCGGGGAGTGGGATCCTATGCTTATGTTTATCTGGCGGGGCGTTATTTACAGGAAGCTAAAAATCCCCTTATACTGGGGTTGACTGCTTCTCCAGGATCAGATAAGGATAAAATAAAGGCTGTTTGTGATAATTTATTTATTCGGGAAGTAATGATTAAAGGGGAAAAAGATCCAGATGTTAGTCCTTATTTTAATCCGGTCAAAATAGAATGGGTCCGGGTGAAAATGGGTGAGGAGATGGAAAAAATTAAAACTCACCTGGATAAGGCCCTTAAACATCGCTTGAAAATGCTTAAGAGTATGGAAGTAATTCCCACCATTTCTGTTAGTAAAAAAGATCTGCTTCGTGCCCGAAATAAAGTACAAAATCGTATTGCCCGTAGTACCACTCCTCCAAAAGAATGTTATAAAGCAATTTCACTTTTAGCTGCAGCTTTTAATGTGCAGCATGCCCAGGAACTTTTGGAAACCCAGGGCATTAAAACCCTCCATGAGTACTTTCAACGATTAAAGAAAAAAAATACTAAAGCGGCTCGGGGCCTGATGGCGGATGCTGATTTTGGGCCAGCAGTTACCTTAACCCGCCAAGCATTAGAAAAGGGTTTGGAACATCCTAAATTAGATAAATTAATTCAAATTTTAAGTAAAGAACTAAAAACTGAAGGAGCTAGAGTAATAGTATTCACTCAGTATCGAGATACTCTGGAATTGATTCATAAAAGTTGTTTAAAAGAGGGTATAAATGCAGTTAAATTTTTCGGCCAGGGAAAGCGTAATGGGGAAAAAGGACTGACCCAAAAAGAACAAAAAGAAATTATAAAAGGTTTTCGTAAGGGAGTATATGATGTTTTATTGTCCACCAGTGTGGCAGAAGAAGGTATTGATATCCCTGCTGTAGATCTGGTGGTGATGTATGAGCCGGTTCCTTCTGAAATAAGAATGATTCAGCGCCGGGGCCGTACTGGGCGAAAAGAAAGCGGGCGTATGATAGTACTCATAACTGAAAAAACTAGAGACGAAGCTTATTACTGGTCCAGTGTCCATAAAGAACGTAAAATGCAGGAAGAACTTGGTAAAACAGCATTATTGGATAATCTGGAATTGGGCTCAGGAAACATGGTGGATATGGATAACGATTCCACCCTGAATTCTATTAAAGAAAATTCTAAACTAAAAAAAAAGCAGGATCGGCCCTTAATCTATGCTGACTCCCGGGAAATAAATTCCAGGGTACTCCGTGAACTGGATAAACTGGATGTCCAGGTAAAAATAAAGCCCCTGGCCGTGGCTGATTACCAGATAAGTGAAGAAGTAGCCATTGAAAGAAAAACAGCTTCAGATTTTGTTAGCTCTATTAAAGACCAGAGACTGAATAAGCAGGCCAAAGAGATGGTGGAAGAATTCAAAAAGCCCCTTTTAATATTAGAGGGAGATAATCTTTATTCCGGATTTATAAACCCCAATGCTATAAGAGGAGCTCTATCAGCTGTGGCCCTGGACTTTGGAATTCCTATAATACCCACCCGTTCCCCAGGGGACACTGCAGCCTTAATCCGCAGGATTGCTATAAGAGAACAGATGCATAATCGGCCAGAAATCCAGGTTAGAACCGATAAAAAACCATTGACCTTATGGGAACAGCAGCTCTATGTGGTGGAATCCTTGCCTGGTATTGGACCGGTTAATGCCCGGAAATTAATAGAAGAGTTTGGTTCAGTAAAGGAAATCTTCAATGCATCCGCCGAAGAATTGCAAAGAGTGGATGGGATTGGTAAACAAATCGCCAGAAACATTAAAAAAGTGGTGGATACCAGTTTTAAAAAAATAAATAAAGACTCAGAACAAAGTCTTATTAAATAAAAACCTTAATTTTACTTATATCCTATTAAATTTTATCAGGTGATCAAATTTGAGAATTTTAATTGATGAGAGAGGTAAAAAGTACCTTGTAAATGAAGAAAAAGATTTCCAGAGCGATCTGGGGATCATAAAAAAAGATGATCTGAAAGAAGCAAAGCCAGGAGATACCCTATTTAGTCATCTTTCCCGTGAATTTAAGGTAATTAAATCCAATGTAAATGATTTTATTGAGCTTATGGAGAGGAGATGTTCTATTTTACTTCCTAAAGACATCGGGATAGTTATTTCCTATACCGGTTTAGGGTGTGGTGATCGAGTGGTGGATGCCGGTACCGGGGCAGGGGCCATAGCCTTACATTTTGCCAATGTGGTGGGTGAAAAAGGGAAAGTTTACTCCTATGAAATAAGGGAAGATTTCTCCATAATTGCCCAAAAAAATTTGGACCAGTTCGGGATAAAGAATATTGAACTGAAAAATCAGGATGTAAAAGAAGGAATTACAGAGCATGATGTGGATTTAATATTTTTTGATCTGCCTAAACCTTGGGAAGCTGTTGATATAGCATTTGAAACTTTAAAAACAGGAGGATGGTTAGCGGTTTATGCTCCTTACATTGAACAGGTTCAGATTCTAAAGAAAATATGCAAAAATGCTGGTTTTGAAGATTTTAATAGCTTAGAATGTATATTAAGAGAAATTGAAGTTAAAAATAAGGGTACCCGGCCTAAAACCAGGATGGTGGGTCATACAGGTTATCTGGTATTTTCCCGTAAATTATAAATTATATATTATTTAAGCAGATTTAATTAAGGGTATAGTTAAAAAGTAAATCAGAAATTATTAAATGTTAATATTTAAGGAGTCTAAAAATGTCTTTTCCTCTAAAAAATATTATTTCTATTAAAGATTTTTCAAAAAAGGACATAAATGAAATTCTTAAATCTGCTGAAGGTTTAGAACCAGTGGCCAGATCAAAAGAAGAATCAGATAGTCTTACAGGAAAAATATTAGGGATGATGTTTTATGAACCCTCCACCCGAACCAGATTATCCTTTGAAACAGCCATGAAACGATTAAATGGAAACGTAATTGGTTTTGCTGAAACTGGTGCCAGTTCAGTAACCAAAGGTGAAAACCTGGCTGATACCGCTCGAATGGTTGCTGAATATGCTGACGCTTTGGTAATAAGGCATGATCTGGAGGGTGCGGCCCGTTATGTATCGGATATTGTGGATGTTCCAGTGATTAATGCAGGTGACGGTGCAGGGCAACACCCCACCCAGACCTTGCTGGATCTCTATACCATGCAGAGGATACTGGGGAAAATAAAAGGATTGAAAGTAGCGTTAATAGGTGATTTAAAATATGGAAGAACAGTTCATTCTTTATCATATGCCATGGGCATGTATGGGGTTAAAATGAGTTTTGTATCTCCAGATGAGCTGAAAATGCCCCGTGGTATAGTGCATGATTTAAATCAAAATAAAGTAGTGGCCCAGGAAACTTCAGATATTCATGAAGTTCTGGATGAAGTGGATGTATTGTATGTTACCCGGATCCAGAAAGAGCGTTTCCCTGATCCAGAGGAATATTCCCGGATTAAAGGTGCCTATAGAATTGATTGCAACTTAATTAGAGGAAAAGATTTAATTGTAATGCATCCTCTTCCTAAAATGGATGAAATTGCCCATGAAGTGGACCATACCCCTTATGGAAAATACTTTGAACAGGCTTTTTATGGCGTGCCCGTGAGAATGGCCATTTTAGAGTCACTAATTAAATCATTTTAATTTTAAAAAAATAAGAAATAATTATTATAAAGTACTGCTTCTAAAAAAAAGTATTTACATACCCCAGATTGCATCTTCCAGGACCGTGGTATCACACTGGAGGTCAATGATATTGGTCCTTCCTTTGGCCCTACCTCTGGAAACTGTGTTAGTAGATATAAGTCCCAGCATTTCCAGTTCATTTATGAAATCAAATATTCTACGGTAAGAAACACTATCTCCTCTGGAAACATCTTTATATACTTCAAAAAGCCTGCCTGATGTTATTTCTTCTTTACGTTTGGTGAGATAGAGTATGGACTCCAGCACCCGTTGTTGCTGGCTGGGTAAGGTCATGATTATATCAGTTATTTTATTATGTTCAATGTAATCCTTAGCTTCCCGGACGTAGTCCCCCTGTACAATATCTGATTCTTTCTCATCAGAGAGTTCTCCTGATGTTCTTAAAAGATCCAGAGCATAACGAGCATCTCCTTCTTCTTTTGCTGCTAAAGCAGCGCATAATGGTATGACGTCATCGCCTAAAGCTTCTTCTTTAAATGATAATTTAGAACGTTCTTCCAGTATGTCTACCAGTTGTTGAGCACCATAAGGAGGGAATACAATTTCTCTGTCCCTCAAACTACTTCTAACCCGGGGTTTTATAAATTTTTTGAAATCTACATAGTTACTTATAGATAAAATAGAAACATTATCAGTCCTGGTTAAAGTGTAAAGTAATCCATCACCATCATTTCTAAGAAGTATGTCTATTTCATCCAGGACCACCAGTAAAATAAGATCTTTTCCAAATGCATTTTTTTTAAACAGATTTCGGAAAGTATTGATAACTTCTGCTTTAGTCCATCCCCTGTAGGGAACATCTCTTCCCATCTGCTGACATAAACGGGCAATTACCTGGTATTCTGTGGTATAATCCGTGCATCGTATATATTCTGTTCTGATATTCAAATCATTATTTTTAGCTGCTTCTTTAAGTTGCTTCATGGCAAATTTCGCCACTGCTGTTTTACCGGTACCAGTTTTACCATAAATAGTGATATCTGGAGGGGTTACATTATTCAAAGCTTCAATCCAGTACTTGGCAATTGATTTAATTTGTTCTTCCCGATGGGGTAGATTATCAGGTAGAAACCTGTGATCTAAAAATTGTTTATCAGCAAAAACCGTCTTTTTATCTCCTAACTCTTCAAATATATTCATACGACCACTCTAAATCAATTGATTAACTAACAAAAGAACAATAGAACCCCCGAACTATTGTCACAAAAACTGAAATAACATTATAAGTTATTTAAATAATTAAAAAATATCTTTAACTAAGTTAAGATATCGATTGAAACATTTCCTTCCTTCTTTTAGAAATAAAAATTATAATAAATATTATTTCTAATATAAAAATCCTATTTAACCTATTGCATGATTACAATATAAAGGTATGTTTCAAGTGTAAAAACATTATATGAACTATCAAATAAAACTTTTTATTATTTTTTCAGTGAGTTGATATTAACAAGAAAGGGGACATGTATTTCAAGTGTAAACAAAAAAAAATACCTGTTTAAAATTAAAGATAGAGACATCAATTTCAAGTGTAAACAAAAAAATCAGTGTTTTCTTTAAAAAAAGATAGAGACCCCTATTTCAAGTGTAAACAAAAAAAATTAAGGAGAAAATGATGAGAGAGAGGTGAATTTCTACTGTAAATAAAAAATATATATAAAGCGAATTTAAGACATACATTTCCACTGTAAAAAAAACCTTTTTAATCATTTAAATATTTTAAAAAACATCTTTAATAAATTTAATTTAAGATCTAAGATTTTTTAAAGCTTTAAATAAATTAATAAAATATTATTTTTTATTAGTATTTAATATACATTGCAAGTGTAAAGATCTTACTAAATAGAGAATCAGGAAAATATCTGTTTAGATTTAATATACTATCCATCAAATTTTAAAATAAAAATTTGTTTAATTATTATATGAATTATATGAAATAAATTTAAAATAAAAAAAATTTTTATATAGATTTTTTTTACACTTGCAATCTATGTCTTTTTTTTAACATATAATATTTTTTTTACACTTGCAATGCATCTCTTTATTAATTTCGTCATTCATTTTCGTATCTTACACTTGAAATTTACCTCTCTCTTCTAACTTATTTTATTATAAAAAATATTTTTACACTTGCAATACATCACTCTCTTTTAAATTTAATTTTCCAGGTAAACATATCATATAAAGCCATTATTTTTAATAAAATTGATTTATTGAATTTTTTCAGGAATTTAACAATAAATTAAACTTTAAAATGGTTTTATGGATTAATAGAACGTATTTCTGAAATATTTTACACTTGAAACTTACCTCTCTTTAGATTTTTCCAGTGATAAAAAATTAGTTACACTGGCAATGACTCTCTCACTAAAATAAATATGCCAGGAATATAAAATTTTAATTAAAAAGTAATAGTAAAAAATAAAAAAATAGGTTATTTAATATTAATTTAAACAAACATACTGTCTGATGGTTGGGATTTACCAGGGGCGTTACTTTCCGCAGATCCAAAACTCTCCTGTATTTTCCATAGTCCCTGTAATTTTGCCCTGAAAACTTTTTTTATAACCAGTATCAACCTATCTTTGGTTAAACCATCTTCATAAATTTGATCACTTATAACGTAGCTTTGTAATACGTTATCTGGATGCTGCAGCTGGAAATCCACCAGGAAATTATTTAAAGAGAATCTGAAATCCCAGATGAATTTTTCTTTTTCTTTATTATTCAAATTCTGAATTTGGGAGGTATGTTCTGGACTTACATTAGTAGCACATCCAATTACCACCATGTCTTCTTTACCCTTGGGCTGAATGACATCTATTACATGTCCTTCCGGGTAATTGACAATAAAATGAAAATTAGAATTTTCATCAGGTATTTTTTTCTTAAAAAAACCTTCATCAGCCAGCCATTTTAAAATTGTATTTTCCATATTTGACATTCACTCACCACATCCTGATTATTAATATTTCTATCTCCACTCATATACATTTAAGCATAGCCTTAATAAGGTACTGCCCTCTAAAAATTGTGTATGGAATTAATCTTTTTAATAATATTTTCCGGTGCCATTGTACTGGATTTGACACTGGGGGAGTTACCCGTAACCATACATCCTGTGGTATGGATGGGAAAATTGATAAGCTATCTAAAAACTTTCTTAATTAAGATCCCCTCTAAATTTTCCGGAGTAATCCTCAGCATACTCCTCATTATAATCTTTATAGTTCCTTTAATTGCAATATTAAACATCTTAAGTTTCAATCTACTAACCTACATCCTGTTTTCCATGGTACTTCTTTCTACCACTTTTTCCATTAAATTCCTTATAAGTTCTATAGTGGAAATCAAGGAAGATTTAAATCATGATTTAGAAAAAGCCCGCCATTCAATATCCTTTCTGGTAAGTAGAGATACAAAATCACTTTCAAAAGAGGAGATTGTTTCTGCTGCTATTGAAACATTAAGTGAAAACATAACTGATTCGGTGGTATCCCCCTTATTTTACACAGTTATATCTGGTCTTCCTGGAGCCTTTATTTACAGGATAATCAATACAATGGATGCTATGGTGGGATATAAAGATGAAGAAAACTATTTGATTGGTTATTTTCCGGCTAAATTGGATGATATTTTAAATTACATTCCTGCACGCTTTTGTGGAATTATCCTGGTATTTTCATCATTAATTTTAGGATTTAACTGGAAAAACAGCTGGGAAGTGATGGTTAAAGATGCTCGAAATACACCCAGCCCCAATTCAGGATATACTATGGCAGCAGTAGCCGGTGCTCTGGAAATAAGCCTGATAAAACAAGGGGTTTATAAACTGGGATCACCTCAAAGGGATTTAAATCCAGAAACAATTAATGATGCTATAAAACTAACAAAATTAACTATAATCATTTCTATAATATTATTAATAGCGATACATATTATTTTATTGATTTTAGTTTCTAATTATATTTAATTTGAATTAAAACGTTTATACATTAAAATTTTTAGTTATTACATATATTCTCAGGGGGGATAGGCAGGGATTATATACTTCCTGCTATAAATAATTGGAAAGATGAAAATTGCAATTTTAAGTGTAACTTCTTCTGGGAGAGAACTTGCCCTGGAATTAAAGAACATTTTAATGGAGGATCCTCTGGTAATTAAAGTAGATACCTTTCATAAAAATGTAAAACATAATTTAAATAAAACATTCAATTCTTATGATTCTATAGTGGGAATTATGGCCACGGGAATAATGATTAGATCCATTTGCCCACTTCTAAAAAGTAAAATCACCGATCCGGGTATTCTGGTTATGGATGAAAAAGCTGAACATGTTATAAGTCTTTTATCCGGCCACTTAGGCGGAGCAAATAATTTAACCTTAAAAATTGCATCATTAATCGGGGCGCAAGCCGTTATAACCACTTCAACTGATATTAATCAAAAAATAGGCATAGATACTCTAGCTTCCCGGTATTTCTGGGAAATTGAAAACCCGGAACTCATTGTTGATTTTAATCAATCCCTCCTAAATGGAGAAAAAATTGGGTTATTCAGTAATTCCTGTATTTGTTATATTTTTGATAATCCAGAAGTGGCTGGAAGTTATTATTTACTAAATAAAAAAAAATTCAGGGACCATAATTCTTTTCCTATTAAATATAATCAGATAGGAGCCATACTTTCTGATAAAATCATTTACATGACTCCTAAAAAAGTAGTGGTGGGGTTGGGAAGTAGAAAAGGGGTCACCCCATACCAGGTACTTCAAGCCATGAAAGATACTCTGGAGAATCTAAAATTACCTTTAGATCGGGTGGATTTAATTGCCACCGGTGAAATGAAGAGTAATGAAAAAGGTATCATTGAGGCAGCTTCCTATTTAGCAGTTCCCCTGAAAATTGTGTCGTTTAATGAACTTAAAAGTTTTAAATCCCCCCAGTGTTCCACTTCACCTCTGGTGAAAAGTAAGTTTGGAATAAAAGGGGTATGTGAGCCATCAGCCCTTATAGCAGCTGGTGAGAAATCAAAACTAATCATTAAAAAGGTTGCCAGTTATAAAGTTACTGTTGCTGTTGCTATTTCTAATTAAATGAAACTATATCAAAAATATTTTATTTTCAGCCTGTAATAACCCGGATTAAATTTATACCAAAACCTTTTTAAATCATGTTATATAAACCACAATGGATATACTCTAATTAAATTAAAATTAATATAATATTTTTCTAGATTTTATATGGAGGAGTTATTATGAGTAATAGTACATTTAATCGCGTTTCTGAGATATTAAAACATATTATGGAAGACACCAGTGTTCCACGAAACATAAGAAGAGCAGCAGAAGAATCCAACGATATTTTAAGTAAAAAAGATGAAGATTCAACAGTAAGGGCCAGTACGGTCATATCCATTCTGGATGAAATAAGTAATGATCCCAATATTCCTATACATGCCCGAACTTTAGTATGGGAAATACTCAGTGAATTAGAGTCTATTAGAAACTGATTTTTTTATAATAATTAGTTTTTAGCTTATTTAAATTTAAAATTAATTTTTGCTTAAATTTTGCCTCCCAGCTGATGGCATATAAATTGAGTTTTGGCAATTTCTTCTACAAATTCAGCCAGAGCTCCTGCTTCTTGTGTATTTTTTCCAACCGCAACTACACCATGTTTTTTTAAGATAATAACATCTTCATTTTTTATTATTTTTGAAACATTCTGAGCTAATTGAGTACTACCTGGAGTGTAATAGGAAATTTCAGCCAGATAGGGCTTATTTATTGGTCCAAATCCTTCCATTCTTTTGATTTTTTTCTCTGAAAATGAAAAACCGGTGGCATAGGGGGAATGGGTATGTACAATTCCCTGAATATCAGGACGTGCTTCATAAATCTTAAGATGTAAAAATAATTCGGAGGAGGGTTTACACTTATTGAGGGATTCACCCTTCATATTCACCAGGGCAATATTTTTATTGTTTACCTGAGATAAGGAAACCCCGGTAGGGGTAATAGCCACCACATCTCCCTGAGGATCTTTAAATCTGGCACTAACATTTCCTGCTTTTCCAGAGACAAGATTCCTATCAAAAACATATTTTGATGTATCTAACACATTTTTAAAGAGTTCTATCATAGTTTAATCCTCATAAACATTAATTAATTAAATTACAATCCTTAAAAAATTTTAAAAAATCAAATTATTATTTAAAATAATCTTATTAAAATTTTAAAACCTTAAATACTCCCTGGTGCAGTACTGGAACTTCTCCACAGGTAGGTACGATGTTATATATTTTCTGGAATTCAGTCTGGGATTGGAAGGTACCGGAATTAATCAGATGCACGCCTTTGTATCTTTTGTAAGAGTTTATATGCACGTGACCGGTGTGTAGCACATGGGGAATTTCATCAATTACCAGATGATCTTCTAATTCTGATGCTAAAGGAGTCCTTTCTCCATATATCGGAGCAATATGTCGTTTTTCCATCAATTCTTTCATTATAAGGTCTGATTGCTCGTGTGACATTCCTTTTACTGTCATAGCTATATCATCAAAACTTCTACCATGATAAATAAGAGTTTTTAATCCATCCAGGCTAACCAGGGCGGGATTGGATACAAATTCCAAATTCTTTAACTTATAAAGGGCTCCTGCATATTCTTCCGGTACTGCCGGCTGGGGTTCAGCCACCCGGGAGGCATCGTGGTTTCCAGGGGCTATTATAATTTTTATATTCTGACGAATCTGCCCAAATAAGCGGGCGGCTTCGTCATACTGTAAGGTAATATCTTTTATAGTTAATTCTTTATCCTGATGAGGATAGATTCCTATTCCATCCACAATATCTCCTGCCACCACCAGATATTTAACATTAGCTGCGATTTCCCTTTGTTCAGGGCTGCCAAAATCACCATTAATCCATTGAATAAATTTATTAAAGGAGTCCTCTAAAAAGGTGGAGCTTCCAATATGCACATCTGAAATAAATACCACTGAAAAATCCATTTTTTTTTCTTCAATACGGGGCACCCCGGGGTGAATTATGTCTGAAGCAATAATCAGATTTCCTTTACGACTTCCAACAATTCCCAGTACTTCATCCCGAACCAGAGTTTCTGATTTTTCAAATAACATATGGTTCTCGTTATGCACCAGAACACTGATTTCCCCACTTTCATCCTCTAATTCAATTATTTTATGATTATTTTTAGTGGTGCGTACTTCTTTTACCATTCCAATAATTTTTACAACATCCTGGGATTGGTAAATATCAGCAATAGGGGAGTAATCACTAAGATCTTTTCTTTTTTTAAGAAAATCCCTTATTTTATGATATCTGCTGGAAAAATAAGAAACTATATCCTTTATATTTCCACTGGTATATGATTTTTTACTGGTGTCTTTTATAATTTTAAAATCAAAATCAACATCACTCCAGGGTTCTGAATTCACTTTAACCTCATTAGAATTTTGAATTATACTATCCTCATTTAAATCTTCTATTTCATTATATTCTATATTTAAATCTCTATTTTCGTTAAAAGTTCCTAATCCTGGTTTTTCTAAGGTTTCTGAATCTAGATTAGAATTTAAAATATTTGGGGTGACTTCATTGGTTATTTCTGCATTTACATTTCCCACCACCGGGTCCCTCCTGGAATTTCCATTTTCTTCCAGGAATTTATCTACCATGTCCCCGGTTAAGATGACCAGATCCTTTTTATTATAGTTACTGGAGAGTTCTGCTATTAAGGAAGAACTCAGACTCAGTGGATCATCATAAAGACTGATTTTTTCATAGGCAACTTCATTTACCAGTATTCCTGCATTGGTAAATTTGAAAATAATATCTGGACTCATGGTGTATCTTCACCTGTTTTTAAAAATAATATATCTAATTTTTATTCTGTAACTCCGGTATTATAAGATATGTCCATACTTTTTAATAATTAAAAATACTATGGTTGCAGTGATAAATTAATTTATTCCTACTTTTATAATCTAATAGAACTGGGCCAAATTATTAATATCAGTTATGATATAAATACAAAAAATTTTAAAAGTATCTACACATATTATACTGGTGAGCTCTATTTGGGGATTAATAAAAAAATCTGAAAAAGCAGGGCAACTACCACTAATTCATACGTCATTTAAAATTTCTCTAAGAAACAGTCCGGCTATTTAGCAGGGTCTGGAAATAACTCTTTAGATTAGAACAAATTAAATATATAAGGTCCTTTTTATAAACTAAGGTGATTTTTTGTCAAGAATAGTCAAATTTATACTTTTCCTAGGATTTTTCATATTTTTCTTTGAAGCAGGTTTAATAAGTTCCTATACCATTGTAACTTCTGAACCTCCAGATGTAGGTAAGCTGATAGATATGCAAATTGACCGTTTAATGGCCATTTTTGATATCCGGGAGGATGTAACTTCGGCTTTAACTCAGCCTCCCGAGGCTTTAAATATTACTAATACTAATCAGGTAGGGCAGGAACTGCGAAGCAAAAGTCAGCTGGATGGGATTGATTTGAACACACTTAATATAACTACCTATGCTGATAAAAGCAATGATCAATTCCTGGTTAATATTACGGCCATGGGATATAAAGACGATGTAAGTGGAGGAAATTCTTCCGGGGGACAGATAGTTATTACTCCCAGTTCAGATTACATGGTCAAAGCCACAGCCATGGCCAAATATAAAAGTCAGGGTTTAGAGATTGATATATTGACCATTAAAATTGTTTCTATAGGTAGAATATATAATCAAGCAGTCAACCCCAACTAGAACAAATTTTATTTTACAAAAAGCCATGGTGATTTCATGATTAGTATAGTGGGCATCGGCCCTACCAGAGAGGATATAACCCTGAGAGCTCTGGAGGCCATAAAAAAAGCAGAAGTGGTTATTGGATACAAACGTTATGTTAATTCTGTAAATGACCTCCTGGATGGAAAAGAAATAATTAAAAAAGGAATGGGGGATGAAATTGTCCGGGCAGAAATGGCCATCCAGAAAAGCCTGGAAGGTAAAAAAGTGGCCATTATTAGCTCAGGAGATCCGGGTGTATTTGGAATGGGAAATGTTTTTTTCCAGCTGGTGGGAAAATACAGTGGCATAGAAGTGGAGGTGGTCCCCGGGGTTACTGCCGCTAACTATGCAGCCTCATTATTAGGGGCACCACTCCATGATTTTGCGGTTATCAGCCTTTCGGATATTTTAACCCCACTAAGTGAAATAAAAAATAAAATTGTGCATGCGGTTAAGGGGGATTTAATCATAGCTTTATACAACCCCCGGAGCAAGACCCGTATTGAACCATTTAAACTGGCTCAAAAGATTCTACAAGAGCATCTTAATCCTGAAACTCCGGTGGGAATCGTTCAGAGTACATCTTCTGGACCTAAAATCAGTATTATTAATTTAAAAGACCTTGAAGAAGACTTGATTAACATGTCCACGGTTTTGATAGTGGGTAATTCCACCACTTATGTGGAGGAAGGTTTCATGATAACTCCTCGCGGGTATGTGGTTTCTGGTCCTATTCACCCTCTTTCCCAGGAATTTTATCAAAATTTTATTAAAGGAGAACAGATAACTGGCCCTAATACCAGTTGTGAATATTATCCCTGTCACAATCATCCTCAAAACTGTACCTTTTGTTACTGTCCCTTTTATCCCTGTGGAGATGGTTCTACTGGAGGCCGATGGATAAAGGATAAGGGAGTCTGGAGTTGCCAGGGATGTGAATGGATACATCAAAATTCCACGGTGGATTGTATAATGGAAAAAATACCCTATATACTGGAAAAGACCGAGGATTTAAAAAAGAAGAAAAAAGATCTTTTAAAACTTAGAAGAGAATGTATTATGGAAAGATAGCATCACTAAAGTTTTATGTAATCTTTTCCAGATATATTATTTAATAAAAATTTATTTAGGTCACACTAGCATCAATACCAGAGGGAGGATGAAAGGTGTCAAAAAGTGTTAAGGATATTTTAATTGAAATGAAAAATCTCTCAGAACTCATGGTGGACTTGTCATACTCAGCGCTTCTTTTCAATAGCAAAGATGCTGCGGAAGAAGTAATTAAACTTGAAAATAAGGTTAATAGACTTAACTATGAAATCAAAAAAGAGTCTTTACTTGCAGCCCGGTCCGTGGAGGATGCCGAAAAATTAACCGCTCTTTTGGAAGTGGGTGAGGCCGCAGAATCCATAGCTAACTCAGCTAAAGACATAGCTGATCTTGTACTTAAAGGCATAAAACCCCATCCGGTATTTAAAATGGTTATGGAAGAGTCTGATGAAATAATTGTCAGAGTTACTATTGGTAGCGGCTCAGATTTATCTGAAAAATCGCTGGGTGACCTTTTACTGGCCACCAGAACAGGCATGAGAATAATTGCTATTAGAAGAAATGAGTCATGGATTTATGGCCCGGATCGAAACACCATACTTTCTGAGGAAGATACTCTTATAGCTAAAGGAAACGAAGCTGGGGCTGAATTTTTAGAAAAACTGGCTAAAAACGAGATGAAATTAGAAGATCTCTAATAAAAAACTTAGGTGAATAACTCATGTCAGTTGGTGATCCATTTGAGGAGCATAGAGCGATTTTTAGTGAATATCAAAGAATTAATGGAAATTATACTGACTTTTTTAGTCAAAATAGTTATAATAATGTCCCGGACTTTAATAAAACTATTTTCTGTTCCTTTAGAAGTGTTTAAAAAGTTTTCTATTTTTTATAATGATATTAAAAGAGTGCTGGGTGAAACTTTTGTAGCACTTTTCATCAGCATTTTTGGAGGCATTATTGCCGGTGTTTTCCTGAGTATGATGACCGAACAACTGGAAGCATTTCCAGGATTACTGGTACTTATACCCGGTGCTATTGGCATGCGCGGTAACATTTTTGGTGCCCTGGGTTCCCGACTGGCATCTAACTTACATATTGGTACGTTATCCCCTGAACTAAAAAAATCCCACGTTTTGAACTACAATATCGCCGCTTCATTAATTTTAACCGTACTCCTGTCCATATTTCTAGCTTTTATGGCCAAGGGACTATGTATTTTACTGGGATTCGAATCCATTAATATCATAGATTTCACCGTAATCTCGGTTCTAGGGGGCATATTCTCCAGCATGATTCTATTACCTCTCACCGCCCTTATTTCACTAAAAAGTTATGAAAATGGTTGGGATCCGGATAATGTAACCACTCCCCTTATTACCACCGCAGGGGATATTTTCACCCTTCCCTCCCTCTTTTTAGGAGTTTGGATAATGCTTCTAATTCAAAACACCGCACTGGAGTTCATATTATTCGCCTTTTTCATTTTAATGGGCCTGGCTGGTTTGTTTATAGGTATTAGAGGGGAAGCTGATTTAAAGAAAATTGTAAAGCAAAGTGTCCCCACCTTGCTTATATGTTCATTATTAGGTACCACTGCCGGTACCATTTTAAATAGCCGCCTGGCAATCATACTTAATAATCCCAGTATTTTGACCCTGGTACCTCTTTTTTCAGACCAGGGGGGAAACCTTACCAGTATATTAGGGGCTCGATTATCTTCTGGCCTGCACTCCGGGTACATAGAAGCAAACTTAAAACCCGCCGAAGAAGCAATTAGAAATTTTGGGATTATAATTCTTCTGGCTATAATACTGTATCCCTTAATAGGATTGATGGCACATTATGCCTCCACTTTATTGGGAATCCCTTCTATAGGCTTGCAGGAAATGGTGACTATAAGTACCATAGCCGGCTTGTTTTTACTACCCTTAATCCTGTTATTCACCTTTTATTTAAGCATAGCCTCTCATAGAAATGGCCTGGACCCGGACAATATAGTCATACCCTTAACCGCAAGTTTAACAGATCCTTTAGCTAATACCTGCCTGGTGCTGGTGGTAGTGGCTATTCTGGGCAATATGGGTTATTAATATATTTTAATTTTTCAAACCGGCTTTTAATAGAAAATTACAGGGTTGAATTTGGAAAAATTCTGATTTTAATTCTTCTAAAGGAGTATCTACTGGTACTTCCACCACAAAGATTTCAAAACTACCTGAAAATTCTTTTTTTAAGTTTATATGCAGGTAAAAAACTTCATAATCCAGATTAGTTGACAGAGATTTTATATCATTATCCAGATTAAACGGATGATTATTAAACTCCCTTCTGTGATTAGATCTATTATATGATTGATCTATTATCCAGTAAGTTTGAGGTGTAGCACCTGTGCTGATTAAATAATAACTGTGATTTTCCATTTTGGACCGCTCTATTCTAAAATTACGGCATATCCAGTAATCTTCACCATCTTCAATCCCATGATTTAGCTGGTGGCACTTTTCTATAAAACAGGGGTCTGGATTGACGGATTCAGGGTTGATATTCATATAAAGCCGGCATTCCTGGCTTCTATAATCACATAAAACACTGCGATTTACCACCACCACTTCGTTACTTAATGATAGCTGCGGACTATCATGTATTACCAGGGGATCTAAAGCACTATCCAGTGGATAAATAACTATACTGCAATCCAAATAACTGGGGAAAAAATTTCCAGGGATTATCTTCTCATAATCTTTTTTTAGCTTTAATATTTTTTTATAGGATAATAAATGCCCCTTAGGGGGTGAATGAGCATAATCTACGCGGGATAATCCCGGGTATTTAATTTCACCTGCATTTAGTTCTTCCCAGTTTTCTGGAGATCCTGTACTTTTTATTAAAATATCCGCCCCTTCATGGGTTAATCTCTCTATAGAATTACGCGAACCATAATCCTGCATCTTATAGCTTACAGTATCCACTACTTCTGCAGATAATCCTAATATAACACTTAAGACTATAATGGCCAGTAGCAGGTCGGTGGAAAAAATAAATCCCCTATCATCCTGGGCAATATTTAACATAAAAAACCTCATTTTCAGGGTAATGAAATTCCATACTTACTACGGTGAGCATTATCTAAAAATAATCCATATTCAAACCCTAAAAATTTTAAAGCCATATATTCACCCGGATAAATATCTTCACTGAATATAACATGGTCAATGGATGAACTAGCTGTTAAAGGAATAGAATCATTTAAGGAAGGTACCAAAATAAATACTTCAACGCCCGGATGGATGCAAACTGCTTTTCCTTCTAAACGGCACAAATAACAGGCCCCATCATTACTGTAATGATAAAATCCATTATTTATACAGTTATCCCGCGTATTTTCATCTCCATGGATAATATACGATTCATAAGGACATTTCTGAATAAAAAGAGGGGCCGATGCATTGGTATAATAACTGGCATTGGCCACTCCCTTATCCTGAAGATATTCCCTTAATAAACTCCCATAAAAAATACGATTTTCACTGTATTTTAAATCTCCATAAAATCCGCACTTAATAAAGGGGAGGGGATCAATCAACTGGGTTATGGGGACCTGATTAGATATTTTTTCTTCATGATAGAACTCTTTCTGACTTAAAAATATTGTGGAATTAACTTCGATGTACCAGGGTTCCCTATAGGGTTGCACCGAGTCAATGGTACATTTAATTTCCAGATCACTTCGAAGTTCATAGTCCGAGGTAAATTTATCTGTTCGAGATTGTAATTCATTTTTTATATACCTGGAGCTATTTTCCAGAGCTAAATTATTATTTTTTACTTCTTCTCCTGTTTCATTTATCACTTCTAAGGCGAATAGGGGAATATTCCTCTGGATATCCTGGGAGGTATAATATATGTTATCTGATTGGACGGCCTGTTCTTTAATATCATTTCCCATGTTAAATGTATTTAATAAGCAAATTGAAAGTATCATGGCTGGTACCATAAGTAAAAGCGACATTCCACTTATTATATATCCTTTCTGATTCATCATTTCACCTGAATTATTAATCAATTTAATAACTTATTGATAATTAAGTAATACGAATATAAAAATATTACTATATTTTATAAATTTATTAAAAGAAATTATGTAATTCTCCGGGTCTATTTTTTAACGCCTTTCACCTTATAAAAAAGCAAAATACACAGCTCATTATGTTATTTAATTATCTAGATAGGTTATGTGGCTTTTTTTATTAAAATTGGTAGAATTTAATATTAATAATTGATTTAAATTCAATAGAACGGTTTAATATCCTTCAGAATGTAATATAACCAAAGGCTTTAATTACCATGAATTCAAAAATAAAATGAACCAGGATTTTACTAGATATTTGGTTAATACAAATATAATATAAATAATTACTAAAATTTAAGAAATAAATAAGAACATTTTAGTATTTTGATTAGATACAAGTGCTTTTTAAATCATATAACGGAGGAATTAAATGACAGAGACCGTTAGAACATGGCGTCATATTCCACAACGCTACAACCTCATAGGATCTAAATGTTTACAATGCAATAAAGTATTCTTCCCCCTACGTATAGTATGTCCGGAATGCCGGAGAAAAGGAAAACTGGAAAATATAAAATTATCTGGAAAGGGAAAAGTATATTCTTATTCTGTAATTAATACACCTACTGATGAATTCAAAGAAATAGCACCATATACGGTAGCTATTGTTGAATTAAATGAAGGAGCTAAAGTAACTACTCAAATAGTTGACTGCGGACCTGAAGATATTCAAATCGGGGATGAAGTAGAGATGGTATTTAGAAAAATTAGAGAACAAGGCGATGATGGAGTGATTTCATATGGATTCAAATTCAAGCTCAAAAAATAAGATAGGGGTAGTACTGGTAGGACATGGAAGCCGACTTCCCTATGGAAAAGAAGTAATCAATCAACTGGCAGAAAAATATCAAAAAGAAGAAAATTATCTGGTAACTGTAGGCTTTATGGAAATGACCACCCCCACCATTCCTAATGCGGTTAATGAATTGGCCAGGCAGGGCGTAGAAAAAATAATAGTCACCCCGGTATTTTTAGCCCATGGAGTACATACCAAAAAGGATATACCTCATATTCTGGGACTGGATAATGGCCATGAGACGGGCCACTCCCATAGCCATAAACACAAGCACCATGAAGATGATGAAGAGATTGATTTTTCCGGGGAGATCATATACACCGAACCATTAGGTGCAGATCCCCGGGTGGTTGAAATTATTAAGGATAGGGTTAACCATTCCTTATAATTTTTTTATTTGTTTTCATTGATTCTTTTAAGGGTGAATAATGCCCTCTAAAAAACATATTATTTCTGAGGTGGGCGAAAAAAAGCTCATTGAACGAATTATCAAAAAAACACGTGATCTCCAACAGGAATATTATTCTAAGCATCCTCATATTAAAAAAAGCTTAGGAGATGACGCTGCTTTAATGGATTTATCCGAACTTAAACCTTCTAACAATTTTTTAGTAGTCAGCTCGGACATGTTGCTTGCAAAAACTCATTTCCCCTCCCAGATGAACCACCGGGAAAGGGGATGGAAAATAGTAACAGTTAATGCGAGCGATATATCTGCCATGGGGGCCATCCCCCAGGGACTTATTTTGTCTATAGGACTATCAGGGGACATGGAAATCGAGCACTTTGATGAACTTATGGAAGGAGTTCTGGAAGCCTGCAACTATTACCAAATCCCACTCATTGGTGGAGATACCAATGAATCATCTCAGATGGTTCTTTCTGGAACCATAATTGGCTCGGTGGAAAAATCAAAGGTACTGATGAAAAGCGGGGCCCAACCTGGAGATTTAGTAGCTGTATCTGGTGATTTAGGTTTAGCAGCAGCTGGATTTGAAATACTACTATCCTCTACCCGTGACCAGCAGAAAATTAAATCAATTTTACCGGAAAAAATTATTAAAAAAGCCATAAAACAGGCCCTGAAACCAGAAGCTAAAATTAAAGAAGGGATAATTGCGGCACAATCCGGCCAAATTAGTGCTGCTACTGATATTACAGATGGCCTGGCCAGTGAACTGGAAGAAATATTGAAGGCCAGTAATTTACCACTGGGAATCAGGATATATGAAGATAAAATACCCCTACCAGACGAAGTAAAAAAAATCGGGGAATTTTTCTCTAAAAAACCATTAGACATGGCTTTACATTATGGTGAAGATTTCGAATTATTATTTTGTATTAAAAAAGATGCTTTAGCTTCCCTAAAAGATAAAATTAAGCTTATGGTGGTGGGTGAAGTAACTTCTACTGGAAACATGGAAATAGTAGATAAGAAGGGAAATATAAATATACTACCACCAGGAGGCTACCAGCACCTGGAGGGTTAGTATGAAAATGGAAGCTCTACTTTATGAAAAAAAAGAATACTCAGTCCACTGTAAAGTATGCCAGCGCAGATGTTCCATCCCCACGGGTAAAAGAGGATTTTGTCTAACCCGGGAGAATATTAATGGGACCTTATACAGTTTAAACTATGCTGCGGCATCATCCATGGCAATAGATCCAATTGAAAAAAAACCTCTATTTCATTTTTATCCAGGGTCCCGGGTTTATTCCCTGGGGACAGTAGGTTGTAATTTTAGTTGTAAGTACTGTCAAAACTGGAGCATATCCCAGGCCAGGATTGATGCAGTTAAAACCAGGGAAATATCTCCTGAAGATGCTATAGCCAGTGCTAAAAGCTATAATTGTAAATCAATAGCATGGACCTACAACGAACCAACCATGTGGCTGGAATATACTATTGATTCTGCTAAATTGGCCCATAAAAATAATTTAAAGACTATATATGTTACCAATGGGTACATGACCTCGGAATCTCTGGAATTAATTGGACCCCACCTGGATGCGGCTAATATAGACCTGAAAGGAATGTCGGATAAATTCTACCAGGAACTATGCCAGGCCCGCCTGGACCCGGTACTGGAAAATATTATAGCCATGCATGATCTGGACATACACCTGGAGATTACTAACCTTATTATTCCAGGTTATAATGATTCGGATAAGAACATATCTGATCTGGTGAATTTTCTGGCAGAAGAAGTTGGAAAGGAAGTTCCACTGCATTTTACCCGGTTCATGCCCCACTATAAAATGGATAAGGTACCACCTACTCCTTTAGAAATTTTACTTAAAGCCCAAAAAATGGCTCAAGATGCGGGATTAAAGTATGTTTACGTGGGTAATGTACCTGGAATTGATGGTGAGAATACTTACTGCTGGAATTGCGGGGAACTACTTTTAGAAAGGAATGGATATGGAATAGGGATAAATAAACTGGCAAAAACAAATAAATGTCCTGAATGTGGTTATAAAATAGATTTAATAAATTAATAAAATTAAGGAAGTTCTATTCAGATAAACTAACCCTTTCAAACTTCTTTAACTTATCCATTGGTTTGGTGGCATCCACGCCCACCTTGGTGGTGGTACCATCAGGTAGTGCTGCCGGATCCAGGGATGATCCTCGTGCTTTAGGCACAATTAAAATATCATCATCACCTTTAACTCGGGTGGCCATTGCATACTCCAGATCCTCAGGATTGAAGATATCTACATCTTCATCAACCACCACCACATGTTTTAAAGAAGGGTGGGCAGAGAGAGCCGCCATAATAACATTTTTACCATCACCCTGGGTTTGTTTCTTGATAGATACTGCTGCATGCAGCCAGCAACATCCACCTTCCGTCAAAACTACATTTTTCACGGTGGGCACAGTGTTTTGAACTGCATTATAAATACGAGGTTCCTGGGGAAGCCCCTGCAATAAGCGGTGTTCAAAACCAGCAGGGAATATGGCATGGTACAGGGGATCTTTTTTAATGTGCATTTTTTCCAGTTCTATTACAGGTTCTTGACGAATAACGTCATAAGTATCAGTTAAATCTACAAATGGTCCTTCATTAGCCCGTTCATTTGCCAACAATTTACCTTCCAGTATTATTTCTGCTTCTGGAACTTCCAGATCCACAGTTTCACACTGCAAGAGCTTCATATCTCCTCCATGAAAACTATTGGCTACTTCCATTTCATCAGCAGTTATAGGAATAGAGGTGGTGGTGGCCAGAAGAGTGGCAGGATTCATTCCAATGGCTATGGCAATTTCCAGATCTTCTCCCTGCTCTTCTGCCTGTTGATAATAAGTATACAGATGCCGGGGCACAATTCTCACTGTAAGTTTATTATTATCCAGGACCAGCATCCTATGTATGGATGCATTACGGGTTCCATTTTCAGGATTCCTGGCTACTATAACTCCAGAGGTGATGTATGGTCCTCCATCACGCCTGTAATGAGTTAAGATAGGTAATTTACTTAAATCAGCTTTAGAAGATGAGTAATTTTTTGATATTTTTTCAATATGGTGGATAGGAAGAGGGGTTTCCATACCCTGCACTATTTTAGAAGTGATATCCCCCACTTCACAGTTTAAAGCCAGAGCTATTTTTTCCCGGGTATTACATATTCCGGATAATACCGGTATAGGAGATTCTTTAATGTTTTCCAGGATAACCACATCTTTAGGATGCTTTCTTAAAATTTCAGATGCTTCTAGATGGGTGGAAATTTCTTTATCTATTTTAATAAAGTCAAATTTTTCTTTTAGCTGATTTAAAAAGGTTTTCATATATGCACCACCAGTACAAAATTCTTTTATAGCTTGATAAAGGACCTACAAATAATCAAAAACTTAGCTTTTTTGGGAATAGTTTAGTGAGAAATATTATAACTTATTTTCCTCTTTAACTTTATCTTATTGATATCTATTCTCTTTTAATTATCATGATTCAAATCTTCCTTAATACAAATTTAACTTTTTTACACAAATAAGTATTAATATTAGAATAAATAAATAATATTTAAGTATCTCATGTGGAATTAATTTTTATTTTTATTCTATTCTAATTCTACAACTGGATTTGTTTCTAAGGGGGGAATGGGATATTAAAACTTTACCTAAACTTATTATATTCCTTTTATTAGTTTTTACTTTATCAGGTACCTTGGGATCAGTTGCTGCAGATGAAACTCCTTCAGCAAATCTTGATACTTCTGGAACAGTCACCGGTTGGCTTGAAAATCCCTTATATTCTGGTAAAATATCTGCATATGATGAAACCGGGCTGGTTGATGAAACCGATATACTAGTGGGAAATTATTCGTTGGAACTGCCCACAGGAAATTACACCCTCACTGCAGAATCTGATTCTTATATTTCACAATCCCATGAAATAGAACTTAATGAACCCCTTGTTGTTGATTTTAAGTATATGATTCATAAACACTCCATTTATGGGGTGGTATATGACGGAGATGGCCAAGCCTTAAAGGATATACAGGTAGATGCACAAGACACAGAGGGTTATAGCAGGGGATATACCACTACCAATGAGGAAGGGAGATACTTACTCCCATTATATGACTATTTTTCCCCAGATGGATCAGAACCTCCCCTGGAGGTACATTTAATCTATACTTTACCAGTGATTTTTATGAAACTTTTTTGGTAAAGGATATTTATCTTACTCTAGAAACAGCCCAACAGGTGGATATTAATTTACAACCATATACTACCCTGGAAGGTAGTATAACAGGAGAAAACACCGGGATAGTTGAGTGGGCGCAAATTATTTTGAGATTGGATGATGGGGATAATTTTCAGGACTTAATAACTTATTCTGATAATAAAGGATATTATTTATTTATTTTAGATGAAGAGTGGATGAATACTGCTGCTGCAGAGCTCCTAGTCCATAAATACGGCTATCAAAACTTCCAGAAAAATGTTAATCTGATCCCTAATGAAAAATCCATAGAAGACCTGGTAATGGTGGAAGATGCATTACTAATGGTCAGGGTATATGATAGCACCCAGGATCCCGTATCAGACGCAATAGTAAATGTGCAAACCACAATTTCTAATCAATTTAAAATGGCTGATGATCTGGGATGGGCCAACTTTGCCCTGGAAGAAGGTGATTTTTTAGTAAAGGTCAATCACACAGGATATGGTTACTATGAAAACGATGGCCATATTTCCAGTGATGAAAACAAGGAATACTACATTAATTTAATTCGCTATGGGCTTCCGGTAACCATGCAGGGATATATTACTAATGCCTTAACTGGAGAGCCTCTGGTAAACACATATATCTACTTCTGGCCAGATACCCATCCAAGCTATACTTCCATATATAACCGTACAGATAGTAACGGTTTTTACCAGCTTACCACCACTAAATTCCCGGAATTTGTATCAGGACTCACTGGAAAATTTGAAATTGATCCCTATCAACATGAAAAAAAAAGTATTCACCTTCAAGTAGGTGAAGGTCCCCTGATCAATTATGATCTTGCTTTAATGCCATATTCTGGCATTATAACTGTTCAGGTTACAGATATTTATAATCAACCCATCTCAGGGGTAACTGTTAATCTCTGGGGTGAAGATAACCATCCGGATAAAGTCAGTGATGATTCTGGCCAGGTAGTTTTTGAAAGATGTATGCCTTCCCTGTGGTGGGAGGTATTTGTGTGGGATAATAACTATCGCTACTATTACTGGGATGGCTATTACTATCCTCTGGATGATGGTGAACACATCACCATAAATGTTACCCTGGTTTCCACTACCGTTCCGGACGTCATTCAGGGCAAAGTGACTGATACTGGTGGAGTTCCCCTTCACAATGTAACTGTAGAACTAAGGATGATTAATGAAGGTAACTGGGAGGACTTTGCCTGGGCGAAAAAATATACTGATGGGGCAGGATTATTTAAAGTTGACTTATATGGATATACCGCCAATATCATGCGGCTTATTTTTTCTAAACCAGGATATCTGAATCTTACCGTAGATATTTCACCCTCTGAACTTCCAGTAAATCGTACCTTCACCATGGAACAGGATCTGGGACTAACTGGACAGATATCGGGTTACATAACCAACTTTTTAGAGCAACCCCTGGACGGGGTAATGGTGGTGGCCTCTAAACCAGGTTCTTCTAATTTAATTACCACCACGGATAATAATGGATATTATGAATTTGAACTTCCTGCAGGAAGTTATCTATTTACCACTTATGGAACCGGTTTAATATCTCAATCAAAAGGGACAACGGTGGCTTTAGAACAAAATTTAATTATCAACTTCACTCTCTATAATTCCAACTCTCTTTGGGGGCAAGTTTATGGTGGTATCATGGAAGGAAGCCAGACCATTTCCAATGCCTGGGTGAAGGTTTATCAGGAGGACTCCTTAATTAGCTCCACTTTCACCGACTCGGAGGGAAGATATCAAACCATTTCTCTACCAGATGGCTACTATGAATTCCAGGCTGGTGCGGATTTATTTGAAGAATATATACTGGAAGATTATGCCATCATAGGTGGTCAAGCCAATTATAGGAGCTTTTTCCTATCTCCAGGTCCACATTCAACCATTTATGGGCAAGTTAGAGATGCAATAACATTCTGGCCGCTGGAAAATGTTAATGTCACTCTTACCTGGTGGGATAATGAAGAAGAATACTACCAGATTTCCACCTGGAGTGATGTAAATGGTAACTATCTTTTTGAATCACTCTACCCGGGAGGCTACTCCTTAAGCTTTAATAAATTAGGATACGCTCCTGCAGACTACATATGGAAATATTTAACTATTGGGGAAGAATTAGGACACAACCAAACATTAGAACCTTTGGAAAGCACCATAATATCTGGAAATGTTATTTGCTGGTCAGGGCCCCTGGAGGGAGCGGAAGTTACACTGGATGGTTTATATACTATATTCACTAATCAGGAAGGATATTTTGAGTTTAGAGACATAATGCCTGGCTGGCACTATGTAACTGCTTTATGGGATGGTTCCATGAATTCATGGAGTTTTGACCTGGGCAATGGTGAACACAAAAATGGAAGTATCTATCTTTACAGCCACCTAATAGAATACCTTCCTCCAGCCAACCAACTCTATAACCAGCTTGATTCAGTTAAAGCTCGTATATGGGCTGGAAAAGTAGGGGCCACCGGGGCCAACATAACTGTTAATTATTATACAAAAAATTTCTGGGGGCTACCAGTTTTAACCCCCCTGGCTGGTGAACTATCCTGGGAAAATGACTGGCTAATATTTACTCCCACCGGGGGAACCTTCAATACCCAGGGTTTACATATAGCTCGTATAATTTTACCTGGAGAGATAAATACCTCCTGGGAGTTTTACATTTACCCCATAACTACAATAGCACCATCAATAGGAACCATTAGCCCAGCTGATGGGGCATTTTTCCGTAATCCTGCTGAAATAAACCTATCTGCAGCAGTACAAAATGACCCGGGTAATGGACTATCTGCTACAAATTCTATTTTATTATTCAACGGTGCTCCTTTAGTTACCACAGTTACAGGAAATCAACTTCAGGGGACCTGGTCGTTATCTGCCACTTCCCATACATTTTTCCATGGCTTGAATACTCTACAAGCAATAGCAGTAGATAATCAGGGATTAAGTACTCAAAAAACCTGGGAAATATTTATTTCCCTTCAAAATCCCTACATATCCAACTTAATAGTTACTCCCATATTCTCTCCCCATACTGGAAGAATGAATGTGACGGCAGTGTTATCTGAACCAATAAAAAATGCAAGATTAACCATAAACGGATATTCTAATGTTATATCTCATAACCTGGGAAACTTCGAAAATAAAATAATTGCTTCTTGGTCAGGTGTTGTGCAAAGGTCTATGGGATTACCCTCTTTTATTCCTCCTGATGGCCCAATTTCTTTTACTATTACAGGAACAGCCAATGATGGAACCTTATTTAATGTAGTTTATGGAGAAAGTTTTATTGATTCTAATCCTCCTCAAATAATAATTGATCCAGTAGAAGCAGTTAATTCTATTGATTTTACTATTACTGGTAGTGTGATTGATGTAGGTGGCCTTCAAATCTTTAACAGTACCATATCTTCTGGATCGGTAGTAGATTTTGTAGCCGGCTATGAATTTTCCTCTAATTACCAGGTTAGTACCGACGGAAAGTATAATATTGTCTTTTATGCTGAGGATGTGGTGGGAAATAAAGCCACCAGATCCATCCAGGTCATAGTTGATCAGGTCAATCCTAAAATCACCTTTATATCACCTGAAGAAGATGCCACAGTTCGTCCCGGCCAGGCCATAACTTTTTCACTGGCAGATGCTAATTCTGGCCTAAACAATGATTATATACGTAAAAACTGGTCCTGGTATAATTTAATCCCTAAATACATTCATGTTACCCTTGATGGAATAGAAATAACCACCAAATTAACTTACAGTAATTTTAATTATAGAGACAAGGTCACCATTAATAATATTTTCGGAACATTTGAAATAGCAACCCTTAGTAGCCTTACCGCAACTTTTAATCCAAAATTACATGGATTTCTAGGAGAAGGAAATCATCAGCTTATAGTAAATCTAAAAGACCGGGCAGGAAATGAAATTGAGAAGGTACTATCCTTTAATTCTATAAATCCTCCACCTTATATTGAAGAAAAAAATCTGGATATGATAACTGGAACCGGATATCAAACCCTAATATATGAACTGGAAATTCAGGAATATTCAGATCGGGGCTTTGACCGCTTTGAATTATTACTTGACGGGGAACTAATAAATGATACCCTGGTGTTTATTCCAGATCCAGTTTTACCCTATAAAGGATTATTAAAATATAGCATAACCCGTAATTTTGAAGAAGGCTCCCATACACTTGATTTAACAGTTTATGATGGGATAGGCCAATCCACAAATTTTTTAAATGGATTTTATCATGATCCACGGATACTGGTACCTCTTAACTTCACCTGGAGCACGGATTATGTTTATGATAACCAATTATATATAGGAAATCACCAGCATCAAGCCCAGATAAATACTAATTACTATTTCAAACCAGGATCCTCTTCCATTTATGGTTATAGTAAAATAATGCCTCCTTCCTCTGTTTTTTATGATCCGAAACTACCAATGGGCTTCCAGAGAGCCTACACCAGGGTCCAATTAAATCCAGCTGATGCTAAGCAAAGCACCCATCTCTCTTTCTGGATGACAAATATCCTTGATAAACATATATGTGGCTGGGGATGGGGAGATACCATTTCCATATTCTTTAGTGATGGCTACCAGACACTACCGGCCATTAACCTGGAAAACGCACCAGGAATAGTTTATCACCACCATCAGGCTCCTCATGTAACTAAAACAGGTTTCGTCGATAGTTATCTTTCCAAGGCAAAGGGTGCTGACGGAAGGACATGGAAAAATTACGTGGTGGAAATCCCGGAGGGACTGGATAAATCCAGTATCAGCGTTATTATTGAATGGCAGGCTAAAAACTGGAACAGCTGGGGAACAGAGATGTATAATGAAATTTCATCTATGGCTACTCACTTTGAATTTTTCACTCCCCTGGTGGTGGATATTTCACCGGTAAATCTGGCCAATGATGTTCCTTTAACTGCTAAAATAAAAGCCAGGTTCCGCTTACCCCTGGATGAAACAGGAATAAATGATAAATTTTACCTGACCGATGTTACTGGAATAAAAATTGCATCCAGTATACAGTTAAATGGAGACCAGATTATCTTAAGCCCGGATAAAAAGTTAAATAGTAATAACAAGTACCGGGTTTTAGTTTCTCCTGATATAAAAACCATTTATGGGAGAATTTTACCAAAACCTGATGCTTACCGTTGGGAGTTCACCACTTTGCCGGGTGAGACTTCTGCCTGGCAAACTATACGCTATAATGGGGAGGAATATCAAGTTTACCTTATCTGGGCTGACGGCTACAGCGGAGGAAATCCTAATTACATCTCTCCCGGTTTAATGAAAACCTATTATGGTGCTTCCCTGCTAGGGGTGGATGTGGTTAAAAAGGTGGGGGATATTTATTACAATGTCCCTGATATGAATACTAAGAAATTAATTGTACAGGCCGCCCAGAGAAAGGCTTACTATGACCTCATTGATCCTTATGGTTTTTCAAGGCTAATAAATCAGGGCCAAATAGATTATGTTTATAATGGGGCCCATGCCACCAGTGGTCTCTTCCTTTATATTTTTGACCATGTACCTGGAGTGGATCTTTCGGAAATCCCGGATGATGAAGATGTAATCATAGATGTTATTTTACTGGCTTTGGGGGATGGATCTAATCCTTATGAAATGCCTGCTGCCCTTACCAGTGGTTTAAACTATTTTTCCACAGCACTAAGTGGATGCCAAAAAATTAACCAGGCGGTGGAAAAAATGAGGGAAATGAAGGCCAGTAAAATTAGTCAGCCTTTTGAAGCCAGTGTAATTGGAGATGTGCTGGAAATAGCAGAACTGGTACAGGGCGAAGTTGATTTCCAGAAAAGTTTATGGGAATACATGTACAAGGCCATGTGGTCTATTGAAGTTGCTAAACAGTACCGTAGCCAGCTTAGCGCTATTTTACCCCACACTTCAGGGGATACCCGTGCTGCCCTCAGCCAATTACTATCCCGAGATGTGGACCAGGTTAAAAGAACGGTTATCCAGAAATGTGCGTTGCATGTTGCTGATCAGTCGGTAGAGGCCATAAAACAGGTTTTAGTAGAAGCTGCCAGCAGCAACCCTTATGTGAAGATAGCCTTTAAAACCACACAGATCTTCTTTAAAATAGCTGGATTTACCCGTTGGGATGATGTACGGGCAGATAGTTTCATTGCCCTGGCCCAGGAGGATGCAGAAGATAATTTCTTCAACGCCTGGAAACATTTAACCTATAATTTGCAATTAATTCCAGATAATCAGATCACCCCTTATGATCTTTCCTTGATTTCAACATCATCCAAAGTGCGCTATTCTGCTGCCGGAAACTTCTATGATACCATGGTAATCATTGGAGATATAGTAAAATACTGGGACGCGGTACTGAGTATGGATTCTGGAAAAATAAATTACTGGAACAACATCATATCCACCTGGAGCACCACTGCTGGAAACTATCAAAACAGCGCTTTAAATTTAATCCCAGAAATAAGCTCATCTAATGCGGATACCGCTCAACTCTTATCCCTTATTCGTTCTTCAACTTATAACAAAGCTACTTATGCCCAAATTGGAGTATATTCTCCAGTAACCATATTATTAACTGCTCCTGATAATCGTAAGATAGGCTATGATCATTTAAATAACGTAAATATTAATGATTTTGATCCCGAAGGGGCATATAACGGGCCCTACAGTGAACCACAGTTTATTACCATTCCTTTAAATCTAGGATATTACACCATGGACCTTTTCGGGACGGGAGATGGACCCTATCATATTACCATAGAGACCCTGGATGAGTGGGGAGAAGTGATTTCTGGTAGCCAATGGAGTGGAAATGCCTATCCCGGAATGAATACCACGATCCAATTCATCCTGGATGAATACGGCTCTGTAGTCCACCATGATGATACAGTTCCGGTAATCACGGTACAGGGACTAATTGATGGAGGTAATTACTCTGGATTTGTAAATCCCTCCATTCGGGTCTTTGATGATAACCTGGAATACTACACCCAGATACTGGATGGAAAATTATATTCTGGAGGTAAAATAACCACTCCAGGGCAGCATGTTTTAATTATCCGGGCCACTGATGGGGTCAATGTGGTATATGAAATAATAAACTTCTTTATTGAAACCAGTTTCATACCGGAACCCGGCATAGATGATGGATACTATGATAGAATCATACCGGCAAAAGTTAGTTTTACTCCTATGGTGGGTTCTGGTAAAATAGTAACGATCCCCAACATAGTTTCTGATGCAATTGATGAAACATCATCTCAACCACAAGAACCTGCTAGCTCCACAGAATATTCTAATAATTATCTGCTTATATTAATTTTAATTATAATAGCTGCTTCGGGGGCTTTAATTTTTTATAAAAATAAATAAAAAAAAATAATAGGGGTGTTTATTCCACTACCTTATTTTTCAACCGCTTAACCCGGTCATCCAGTTCTTTATTACCCAGGGCTAATATTTCAGCAGCTAAAATAGCAGCATTTCCACCATTAGCCACTCCTACTGTACCAACAGGTACGCCGGGAGGCATGTTGACCATGGAAAGGAGAGAGTCAAGCCCACCCATCCTCAAAGGGCAGGGAACTCCAATAACTGGTTTTTCACTTAGAGCCACCACTGCTCCTGTAACATGGGCCGAGAGGCCAGTTATGGCAATAAATAGCTTAACATCCTTCATTCTTTCCATGTATTTTTCAAAACGTTCAGGATAGCGTATTGGTGAGATAACATTTAAATCATAGGTTATACCCATTCTATCCAAAAAATTAGTGGTTTTTTTGGCCACACCCATATCAGAATAGCTGCCAGGAATAACTGCTACCATGGGGGTATCTTTTGAATCAGAATCTTCATTAACCTCCACTTCATCTGTTGATGTAAAATCAATATCTTCAGGGAAATAGTAATTCCCTTCCATATTATTCAACAGTTGACTTTCATCTCTTTCTACTTTACTATAGAAGCTTTCTCTTAACTGAGAAAATCTTTTTCTAACTTCTTCGTCATTTATAGCTATAATCTGAGCGGCCAGAAGAGCACCATTTTCACCGCGGTCAATTCCTACGGTGGCTACCGGTGCTGGGAAGGGCATCTGGGAAGATGCAAACAGGGCATCCAGTCCTCCTACCTTAACATCTACCGGAACTCCCACCACCGGCCGGTGAGTATTGGCGGCAATCATGCCTGGAAGGTGAGCAGAAAGCCCAGCAATCCCTATAAAAACCTTTACTCCTCGACGGGTAGATTCTAACACGATTTTTTTTACTTTTTCATGTGTTCGGTGAGCAGAAGCTACTCTTAAATCATATGGTATTTTCAGCTGTTCTAAAATATCCAGGGCTTTTTCTGCAATATTATAGTCAGAAGCACTGCCTAGAAGTATCATTACTTTAGGTTTCATGGTTTAGATTCACCTTTATACAATTTTAATAAATAAAAGAGTTTAATGTACTTAAATTCTAGATATATTTATATATCATGTATTATTTAAGTTAGTTACCTATGTATATTAAAGGGAATAACTTAATATTTTAAATGTAATAACTTACTAATAGTTTACTTCTAAAAGCAAGAATTTGCAAATATATAAATTTCAGGAAAGCTTTTATTTAACTTATATTGAGGTGCAAAATTGTCCTGGCTTATATTGATTTTATTGTTTCTGGCAGCTTCATTAAAAAACAAAAAACCATCGGCAGAAATGACAGTTTCGGTGGTTATTCCTGCATTTAATGAGAGTAAAACCGTAGCTAATGTGGTTAAGGCTGCACTTTCCCTGGATTATGTCACTGAAGTAATAGTGGTTGATGATGGATCTCAGGACAATACCGGCGCGCTGGCCAAAACTGCAGGAGCTAAAGTTTTTTCCCATATGCGGAATTTAGGAAAAGGTTCTGCCATTAAAACTGGTTTTAAAGTTTCAAAAGGGGACATAATTGCATTTATTGATGCTGATCTGGAAAACATTTCTCCAAACCAGGTGGAAAAAATAATTCAACCAATTTTAGATGGAAAAGCAGATATTACCAAGACCAAGTTTAAAAGAAAAGCAGGGAGAGTGACTGAACTTACTGCCAAACCTCTTTTAAATTTTTTCTTTCCTGAAATCAAATTTGATCAACCTTTAAGTGGCCAATTTGCAGGTAAAAGAACATCTTTAAGTAAAATACGCTTTGAAGAAGATTATGGGGTCGATGTGGGCATAGTACTGGATGCTGATGTACAGGGACTTAAAATAAAGGAAGTGGACATTGGTAGCATTCATCATGATATGTCCACCTTAAGTGAACTCAATGTGGTGGCTAATGAAGTGGTGCGTACTATTGTGGACCGAGCCCTGGAATATGGTAGGGTTACCATGATGGATTCATTGGGAAGATACATTCGGATGGGTATTTTAGGCATTTCTCTGGCATCATTAGGTGTTTTCTCACTTTTCTTTATCAGACAGGTTCCTCCTGCTTTAGGAATTATTATAGGTCTGATTGGGGTGGTAATAGCAGCTTATTATATTGTAAAACTTATTAAAAGATCTTTAAATATTCTGTGGAGAAAAGATGGCCGAACTCAATCTTTAAAATCATTTACTTATATGCATTTTCCTATTCTGGTTTCCAGTTTGATACTTTTGGCCATGCTTTCCACTTTGTTGGGGGCGGTTAGTGTGGATGAGGGGAAAATATCAATTGAACCAGCTTCCAGAAACCTTATAATCTGGAGGAATACCACCGATAACCGAACTTTTGATGTCAGGGGACCTTATACTGTTGATAGCGCCCTTGAAAACGAAGATACTATTATCCGTTCTCCAAAAGAAGCTTTAGATACATTGGGAATCAAAAATGACGATAAATTATTTATTAATGGGCAGGGCTATGTTTTAAAACAGCCTCGCCCGGGGGAAGAAAATATTCTCAGAATCCCCCGGGAAGCCCGCTTAAACCTCAATGTAGAAATAAGAGAGACCATACCTGATGGGAATATACGTAAAGTATTTGATAACTTATATGTCCAAAAAGCTTTGACTCTGCAGGGAAATATGTCTGAAAATTTAACCGTGGATGAAGGTGTTATCATCAATACCAACCCTCAAAGTGCCAGACTAATTGATATTTACCTGGATGGAGAAAAAATAGCATCTACCCGGGGGGTACTGAAAAATGGCACCTACAATATATTCATTAATGAGGTGAGGGTAAGAACCATTACCTGGAATGAAGACAATCCTCAAAGAACTTATTTTACCTACTGGGATAATCACGAAATAAGGGTGGAAATTTTAAATACAGTAAATGCAGATATGGAGTTTGCTACTTCATCTCAGGGGCGGTTTTTAAATTTTTATTTTAATTAAAACTTAATAATAAACTTTAACTGCTTCTTCTACATCATTATAAAGGCCTAAAGCAGCCAGAGCTCCAATTTTCCCCTGGGCTCCTGTAACTTCAATTAATTCAATATTTAGATTTTCAGCCACATTTTCAGATTCTTCCACTGAAATCATGGATTTTTTTGCTTTTTCTGCATAAATCCTCAGATCATGTGGAATTTGAATACCTTGTAGTACTGCGATGGCGGTTTTATTTGATAAAGTATTCTTTTTTAATATTTCAACCGCTTTTTCAATCAGTTTTTCCTTTTCACCTGGATTAACCGCAAAAGTAAGTGCCACCGAGACACAGTTTTGGGTTTTGTGAGGGTTATGCGGATATAACTGGACAATTACATGGTCCAGATACTGAAATCCCTGTTTAGCTAGTTCCATCCCCATGTTATGGGCCATGGTCCAGGTAGCTCCTTCTTCTTTAGTATCAGTATCATCCACACCTATAACTATTTTTTCCAGTTTAGGGGTTATTACAGCTGCTTTACCCAGTTTAGAGCCTCCTCCCACTTCATAAAGTTCTATTCTTTTTACTCCCTGGGCCATACCCCGGCACATGGCGGCACCTACACCGGCTCCAGCCAGACCGGCATGAACTACTTTTACCTCGTCTTTATCCACAGAAACTTCTTCAATACCAGCTGCATTAACACTGGCCTTTAATTCCAGGGGTGTTTTTCCTACTTTTGCTATGAAAACATGTTTATTACCATCCCGGAATGAGGACTGGATTAAATTGCTGGTGCGCTGGTATTGACTTACCACCCAGTGAGAACCAGATACACAGGGATGGTATTCTACAATCTCCACCAGATCTTCATCTACCATGGTAAGTACTTTCTGGTAAGGTGCAATCCAGGGGTCATCAAATTTTTCTTTTAAATCTTTAGGGGTAAATATTTCCATATAAAAATCTCCAAAAATAATTAATTTAAGGAATTATCAATTCCATTTAAATTCTTAGTATAATTTTAAAGGGATATATCCAGACCTTTATCCTTTAAATATTCCTTTACTTCACCTATACCTAATATACGGTAATGAAATACTGACGCAGCAAGCAATATTTCTGCCCCACCTTTAGTTACGGCATCATAAAAATCATTTAATTGCCCTGCTCCACCTGAGGCAATAACTGGAATTTTAACGGCATGGGCTATGACAGCTGTAAATTCAAGATCATAACCGTCTTGAGTACCATCTCCATCCATACTGGTGGGTAATATAACTCCTGCACCTAGAATTTCACATTCTTTGGCCCATTTCACAGCATCCAGACCCATTTGCTTTTTACCACCAGACACCACCACTTCAAATCCCGATGGAAGACTGCTATTACGAATACCATCAATAGCCACAGTTATCCTTTCAGGACCGTATTTTTGGGATGCTTCTTTTATTAAACCTGGATTTTTTACAGCTGCACTATTTATGGACACCTTATCCGCACCGGCTTTAAAAGTCTGCTCTATATCTTCTAAAGAGGAAATTCCTCCCCCCACGGTTAAAGGAATGTCTATCACTTCTGAAACATTTTTTACCCATTCAAGACGAGTTTTACGGTTTTCAAGAGTAGCAGAAATGTCCAGGATAGCCAGTTCATCTGCCCCTTCTTCCTGATAGAGAATGGCATTTTCCACCGGGTCTCCGGCATCTTTTAATTCTACAAAGTTTACTCCTTTTACCACCCGCCCGTCTTTCATATCCAGGCAGGGCATAATTTTTATGGTGCTCATTTTTTAACCTTCTTTAATTCCAATTAAATAGTAAAGCAAATAAATAAAATCTATAAAAATTCATTTTTATATATAATATTATTTCTCACTTTATAATTTAAATAGCTGATTAGTCGCTTCTGGATTTTAAAAGCCGGCACTAATCATAAATCAAAAACTTAAAATAATAATTTTTCTAAAAAAACCAACTAAATTCAGGACTTAAAACTAGAAAATGATTCTAAAGAATAGATAAGGCTAAAAAAGTAATTTAAAAAAAATTGTTGTGAAATTACTTTAACTTTTCACACATTTTTACTGCGGCTTCTACGGCACGTTTACCGTATTCAACCCGCTGATGGGCTTCTAAACGGGTCATGCCTGGCCCTGATATTCCTAAAGCTACTGGTTTATCATATTCTAGGGCTAAATCTGCTATTTTACGCGAGGCGTGCTGTACCACTATCTGGTCATGGTCAGTTGAACCTTCAATAACAGCTCCTAGAGTTATCACTGCATCTATATCTTCTTCCTTTAAAAGCTTTTTAATTGCCAGAGGCATATCAAAAACTCCAGGAACGGTTATGACTTTAGTAATCTCAGAATCTAAAAATTTAGCATGTTCTTTAGCTAGTTCAAGCATCATATGGGTTATATCGTAATTAAATTCAGCTACAACTGCTCCTAATCTAACTTTAACCATAAATTTCCCTCCATTAATTAGAGAATCCCTACATTATATAATTATAAATAGAGAATAACTGCTCCAACACTGCTTACAACCATTAAAAATATGAAAATAAGTGCTATAATCTGTACTTTATCCATTTTTAATCTCCAAATGTTTTTGCTATTTCTTCCACAGTATCTGCTAGCACCTGGATTTCTTCAAAGGTATTGTAATAGTGCAATGATGCACGCACGGTCCCCCCTTTTTGATAGGCACCAACATGCTTTATTGCAGGTATGGCACAGTGATAACCACTTCTCACACAGATTCCTTTAACTTCATCCAGTATTTTGGCCACATCATGTGGGTTCATATTATTTATGTTGAAGGATACTATACCATAAATGTTTTGGGGGTCCCCATAACAGGTCACATTTTCCAATTTTACCAGGGAATCATATAGTAACCGGGTACTGGTCCTGCAATGTTTTTCAATTTTTTCAAGTCCTATCTTATTAATATAATCTATAGATGCACCTAAACCAATAAAACCAGCTATATTGGGAGTACCTCCTTCAAAACGAGCTGGAAATTCTTCTAACTCGTAACTACTTTCAGACACGTCCCTTACGGTACCTCCTCCTAAAATACTTGATTCCAGATTAACAGCTTTTTCATGGTTGCAGTACAGGAATCCTGTTCCAACTGGGCCTAAAGTTCCTTTATGTCCGGGAAAAGCTACAAAATGTGCTTTCATTTTTTTTACATCAGTTTGCATATGGCCTACTGACTGGGCGGCATCCACCATATAAAGGCTGTCTTTTTCTTCAGCAATCTTACCTATTTCTTTCACGTCTTGCCGGGATCCCAGGGCATTGGAAACATGGGTAATAGTAATAAGTCGGGTAGTATGGTCCACTGCATCTTCAATTTGTGAGGGATCCAGAATGCCATCTGCATCAGCTTTTACTACTCTTATTTCCACCCCTTTTTTTCTAAGATTCAACCAGGGCAGGAAATTGGAGTGATGCTCAATATTAGGCACCACCAGGGAATCTCCTTTTTTAAAGGAAAGTCCCTGGGCCACAATATTTATGGCCTCGGTGGTGTTCTTGGTAAAAACAACTTCCTCAGGAAGGGCATTTATAAATCCCGCCACTTTTTTCCGGGACTCTACTATTTTTTGGGTGGCTTTAACTGCCAGAGAGTATGCTCCCCGGCCAGTATTGGCATTGTATTTATAAAAATAATCACACATGGCCTCCACCACAGGGATGGGGGTGGGTGTAGTACTGGCTGCATCTAAATATATTACATCATCCAATAAGGGAATATCCTGTCGTACATCTGCAGTTTCCATAGTTTTACCTACAATTCATTATTCCATACTTTATCAATAAATATGTTTATGGAATATAAATATCCTGTTTTTAAAGAAATTAAAATAAATATAATCGGAGATTAAGGTAATTTAAAAAAGAGAAAAAAAGAGTTTTAAAAAATTAGGAGAGGGACTCCAATTTTTTTCTTACTTCCGCTGCCATTTCCATGGTAGAAGCAGTTCCACCTAAATCACCAGTAACTACTTTTCCTTCATCCAGCACATCAATTAGAGCTTTTTCCATTCTACGTGCTTCATCATGTTCTTCCAGATAATCAAGCATTAAAACTGCAGAAAGCATCATGGCTGCCGGGTTAGCGGTTCCTTTACCTGCGTGACGTGGTGCTGATCCGTGTACTGGTTCGAATAGTCCTTGTTTGTCTCCTATGTTGGCAGAAGGTATTAGTCCCAGTCCTCCTACCAGTCCGGCTCCCTCATCTGAGAGTATGTCTCCAAACAGGTTTGTGGTAACCAGAACGTCGAATATATGTGGTTTGGTTAAAAAGTACATTGCGGTGGCGTCTACATAGAAGTCTTCTTTTTCCAAATCTGGATATTCTTCTCCTACTTTGTAAAAACTATCTTTAAATACGCCGTCTGTTTTTTTAAGTACATTGGCTTTGTGCACTGCAGTTACTTTTTTGCGCCCGGTTTTCTGAGCATAATCAAAGGCAAATTTAGATATCCTCTCCGAAGCCCTGCGAGTGATAACCCTCTTGGCCACTGCACCCTCATCAGTATACTCCTCCAACCCGGAATACAGACCTTCACTATTTTCTCGTATAATTACAAAATCTAAATCCTGGAAAAGAGAATTTACACCAGGGTAGGATTTAACGGGCCGAATATTAGCATACAAATCCAGTTCTTTTCTAAGGGAAAGTATAGCACTTTTATGACCCGGGACCGTGGTAACCGCCCCAAAAAGAGTGGCACTTGTTTTTTTTGTCAGGTTTATGGTTTCATCAGGGATGGTGGAACCTGTTTTTTCAAAACATTCATAACCTGCAGATGCAAATATATAGTCCAGATTTAACTCTAAACTGTCTAAAACATAAGTAGCAGCATTCATGACTTCTTTACCAATCCCATCACCAGGTATAATCGTAATTTTTATCATTGTAGCACCAATATTAAATTAAAATAATTAATTGTGGTTTAATTTTTTTATAATAAAATATATCTATTCTTAAGAATTATATGTAATATACTGGTAGAAAGATACTACTAAAAATGCAGAAATAACAAAATAGCTATGAAATTTTTATTAGACCCATAATAAGCTAATAAATTTTTTTGTATTTTCATTATAATCTAATTACTTTTTGGGGGGGATACTGAATTTCAGACAAAAATTTAAGCCATATCCAATTAATCGAGCATTCCACCATAAATAATAATGTGCTGAACAATTATCAGAATAAAATCCAGGTATTTAAAGCAGAAAAACGTATAAATAACCCTTTTTATAAATGTAGGGGGGTTTTATAATCATCAAAAATCTTATTCCTATTTTAAGCTTAATGGATTCTTTCCGTGGTAAAAAAGGAGCTTTGAGAAATTATCAGAAAAAATTATATGAATATCAGGAACATGAAGCAGAGACTCTGATAGATATCGCAGTAATATATCTGGAAGATGATCAATTCTTAAAAGCACTTCAAAACCTTCAGGAAGCACTTAAAACATACGAAAAACTGGATTACCTCGAAGGGGAAGCATACACTCATGATCTTATTGGAGACACATATCTGACCACCAGAAATACTAAAAAGGCCATAGAACACTACCAAAAAGCCTTCAAAATATATGCAGATATTGATTCTAGCATGGAAAATGAAATGGGAGAAAAAATTCGTGAAGTTAAACAAATATAAACTGCTTTGAATACAAATAAAGAAGCAGCTGAATCTTTTGTTCCTGAAGATTTTATAGATGAACTTGAAGAAAAGGAAAATATGTCTATTGATTCTTTAAATCCTGCTCCCCATGATTCTGAAGATGAAAATTTGATTAAAAAAGATTCCATTTTAGACCTGAGAGAGTTAGCATCTGAAATAGAAGAGGTCATATTACTTCTGGATCAGTCTGAATTGTATTCACTTTATTACAACGATCCCCATAGTCAGGAAATGCTTCAAGAAGCTTTAAAAAGTGCTGAAATTATTGAGGATTGGGACGGTCAGGGTATAATTCATTTGATGCTGGGCAACGCCTACTTGAAGCTAGAAAATACTCTTGATTCTTTAAAAGAGTTCCAGAGTGCTTTGAAGATATTTGAAACTCATGCTAATAAAAAAGGTGAATCCATCTCCTTATTACTTATTGGTGCTCTTTATTTCATTTTTGATAAAAAAGATGAGATGTATATGTTTTTTAGAAATTCACTGAATATACTCCATGAACATAACTTTAAAAAAGAAGAAGAAATGGCCATAAAATTTATTGAGATATTATCAAATTAATGATTTAACAAAATATTAAAAATAAAATACTGGTTTTAAGGGAAAAATGTAATTATCATATGCACTTACATATAGTCAGGGTGAAAAAATGGAAAAAGAAGAAAATGTAGCACGATTAATTGAATCTCTTAAAGAAGATGATGAGCATGTTAGAGTGCAAGTTTTAGAGCTTTTAGAAGAAATAGGTTCTCCAGCAGTGGAACAATTAATTGAAGCTCTTTCCAGTGGAGATAAAAATATTAGAATAGGTTCTGCAAAAGCATTAGGTGAAATACAAGATCCTAGAGCTATAGTTCCCTTAATTGAAACTTTAAAAGATGATAACAAATGGGTAAGAAGAGAAGCTTCTGGAGCACTTTCTAAGATGGGTGAGAGTGCAGTGGATCCTCTATTAGAGACACTTAATGATGCAGATTGGAAAGTCAGAGGTGCAGCTGCCTGGGCCTTAGGGAGTATTGGAGATAAAAAAGCAGTTGAACCACTTATAAAATCTTTAAGTGATGAAAGTGGTTTTGTAAGAGGGGGAGCTGCCTGGGCCTTAGGTAATATTGGAGATAAAAGAGCAATAGAACCCTTGAAAAAGGCTTTAGAGGATAAAAGTGGGTATGTGAAAAAAGTCGCAGCAAACAAATTAAAAAATTTAGAATAAGGTTGCCGGGATTTAACATATCCCATATAATTACTATTTGCCAGATTTGGAATCCTATCTCAATTTATTAATGCTAAGGAAAATAGCAGGAAAATGAGTTATGGATTTAAATTCAGGTTGATAATTATGAAATTTTAAAAAGTAAATGGTGTTAATTTGAAGGTTAGTATTATAGGATCAACTGGAAGAGTGGGTAGAGCAGCGGCATTTTGTTTGGCTGAAGAGCAGTCAGTTCAGGAGTTATATCTACATGCCCGAAAGAGTAGTTTAGATCAGAATAAAGGAGAAATTTTAGATATAAATGATGCTCTTGCTGCTAAAGGTGTTCGAGTAAAAATTAATACCTCATCTAATCTGGAGAATCTTAAAGATTCTCATGTGGTAGTCATTACAGCCGGTATTCCCCGTACCCCCGATATGGAGCGTATGGAATTAGGAAAAGAAAATGCCAGAATAATAGCTGAATATTCTTTAAAAATAGCTAAATATGCTCCAGATTCAATAATTTTGGTGGTGAGTAATCCTGTTGATGTAATGACTTATGTGGCATTAAAATATTCTGGTTTTGATAAGAAAAAGGTTTTAGGATTGGGTAATCATTTAGACTCCCTCCGATTAAAAAACTACATGGCTCGACATTTTGATGTACATGTTAGTGAAATTCACACCAGGGTGATTGGTCAGCACGGGCCCTATATGGTTCCCTTACTAAGTTCCACATCTATTGGAGGAATCCCTATTGAATACTATTCTGCTCATGATTATTTCACAGATTACAAATCATTCGACCTGAAACACACCATTGAAAATGTAATAAATGCGGGAAGTTATATTATCAGCAAAAAAGGTGCCACGGAATATGGACCTGCCTTTGCCATAGCCAATATAGTCAATACCATACTAAATGACGAAAATCAGATACTTACTGTTTCTACCCTGGTGGATGACCTCACGGAAGGTGTTGAAGAAGTATGTTTAGGGGTTCCAGTTAAATTAGGTTACAATGGTATTGAAGGAGTAGTACCTGTTCAAATGAACCCAAATGAAAAACAAGCATTTATTGATGCTTCTAAATACATTTACGAGTCAACTCGTGATATAATGGTAGATCTTGAGAAAAATTTCCCTATTTGAATCTTTTTACAAATTTTATTTTATTATAAACTAATTTAATTATCATTTTATTATTATTATCAGTTTTAGAGTAAGTTAAGTGATTAAATGTTCATTTTTTCATCTGATGCCCCCGTAATATTTTTAATTTAAAAGTTTTTTATATATTTTTGATAAGGATTTTAGAATAGAAAAAGTTTATATAAATGTTCAATAATATCTTATTATACCTCTAATTTTTGAACATTGTATATCGAAATTAGATATGAGAATTCAATATTCAGAAAATCAATCTTTTCGGAAACATATTTCCGGTAGATTTATATAAGATTATTGAGATATAACCTTTAAAGGGAAATGATAAATTTTTTAAAATATAAATAACGTTTGAAGGAATCATATGTTAACCATAGGCATTTTAAATTTACAGGGAGATGTTAGTGAACATTTTGAAATTACCAGAAAAGCATTAAATAATTTTGAAAATGATTCACGTGTTATCAAAGTCAGAACCTCAGTGGATGCTTCTTCCTGTGATGGGATAATAATTTCTGGGGGAGAAAGTACAGTAATAGGAAAATTACTGGAAGAAACTGGAATTAATAATATAATAATAAATGAAAAAATACCAGTTTTTGGAACATGTGCCGGTATGGTATTATTAGCTTCAAAAACGGATTATGAACAGCCCCTATTAAATTTAATTGATATGGAAGTAAAAAGAAATGCCTTTGGAAGGCAAAAGGAATCCTTTGAAAAAGAAATTGATATATTTGGTGATAAATTTAATGGAATATTCATAAGAGCACCTGCAGTGGATCAGGTGGGTGAAAATGTTCATATAATATCCCGTTTGGAAGATAAAATAATAGGTGTTAAGCTAGGAAATAACATTGCCCTTTCATTTCATCCCGAGCTTACAGAAGACACCAGATTACATGAATACTTTATAAAGGAGGTATTGAAGTGTGTGGAATAGCTGGAGTAGTATATAAAGACAGAAAACTCCATCCTGTAGGGAGCGACATGACCAAAATGCTCGATGCCCTGCAACACCGGGGACCAGATTCAGCTGGCTTTTCAATATATGGTGGGTTAGGATTGGAAGATAATGAATATCTACTAAACATTGAAATTAAAGAAAAACCAGGAATATTAGAATCGGTTAAAGAATTGGTTAAAGTAGTTAGCCCCATTAAAAGTGAAGAGATTATTCCCTCTGTTGAAAATTATATTATTTATCGTTGTAAAATATCTCTAAAATCATTTTCACAGCTGAAACCATTGATTATGAATATTGACAGGATCGAAGGCGTTATAGTCTTGAATGGGAGTCATTCCTTTGAAATGATTAAGGATGTAGGATATGTTCTGGATATAGCCAAAAGATATGATACCTGGTCTAAAATGGGAACTCATGCCATAGGGCACACCCGGTTTTCCACTGAAAGTATTGTGGATCGTTATCATGCCCACCCCTTCCAGAGTTATATTATACCAGATATAACTGTGGTCCACAATGGCCAGATAACCAACTACTGGAATATAAGGGATCCTCTGGAAAGAAAAGGCCATATTTTTGAAACCAATAATGATACCGAGTGCATAGTTCACTATGTTGCCGATAAACTATCCATGGGATATTCTTTAGAAGAAACCCTGGAGCAGTCAGTAAAAGATATGGACGGCCCCTATTCTTATGTGGTGGGAACTCCTAATGGAGTGGGAATAGCTAAAGATCAATTAGGATTAAGACCCGGCGTTATGGCGGAAAACGATGATGTTTTTGCCATTGCATCAGAAGAAGTTTCCCTGCGGGAAGTCATGGATACCACTTATGTGGAACAGATATCTCCCGGGGAAGTCAGGGTTTATGAAATATAATGAAAATAAAAATTTATAAGGTGATTTAATGCGGGAAATAGAAATTGATGCTGAGTCCAAAACACCACGAGAAATAAACCGCGATTTAAAGACCCTGGCCGAGGAATATGATCGTATAATAATCAAAAATCCCAATGCCAAACATTATCTATCCGCAGGGCTTACCACACCGGTGGAAGTTATTATAGATGGATCAGCAGGTTATTTTGCAGGGACCATGATTGATCAGGCCAGTATAAAAATTAAGGGAAATGCCGGTTGGTTTGCAGGAGATAATATGACCCAGGGAGAGTTAATAATAGAAGGTTCTGCTGGAGACGGAGTGGGTCAGGGAATATACGGGGGTAATGTTGTAGTTAAAAGAGATGCCGGATCCAGAACCGGAGAGATAATGAAAAACGGAACCATTATCATCGGAGGGAACTCTGGTTTTATGAGTGGTATCTTTATGATGGGAGGACGTATAATAGTTTTAGGAGATATAGCAGAAGATGCTGGTGAGTCCATCATCAGAGGGGCTATTTACGTTCTGGGAGAAATAAAGAGTCTGGGTAAAAATGCCAAAGTAGTGGAAATTAACGAAAAAGATAAAAAAGACTTGAAAGAACTCCTACCAGCATATAGTTTCGATTTAGAAGATTCCAAATATAATAAATTCAAAAAAATAGTTCCCAGAAGCAAAAGACCATTCTATGGTCCGGAATCGGAGGAAGGATAATGAGTGATAATTCTGTAAAACAAAAAAGTGCCGAAAAAGTGGCAATGGTAGGAACTCCCTGCCAAATTACAGCCTCCACACTAATGAATGAATATTCTGATTATACGGGCAATCATGAGGTAGATCTCAAGATAGGTCTTTTCTGTATGGAAAATTTCTCATATAATTACCTGAAAGAGCTTTTAAAAGAATATGAAATTGACCTTAAAGATGTTAAGGAGTGCCGTATTGAAAAAGGATTTATGTGGTTTTACTTAGCAGATAACCAGGTATTTAAAATTTCATTAGATGAAGCTAAACGATGTATCAGAAAAAGCTGTCAAATATGTATGGATTTTACTTCAGAAAAATCTGATATCTCAGTGGGTTCTGTAGGATCACCAGAGGGATGGTCCACCCTTATAATACGAACTGAAAAAGGAAGAAATGTAGTAGATAATGCTGAAAAAAAGGGCTACATAAAAACTAAACCAGTAACCGATAAAGGTTTAAAATTAATGGAAAGGTTGGCTCTTGAAAAAAAGTCCGAGAATATATCTGAAATAAAGAAAAGGGAGAATGTAAGTAGGCCTGTGTTGTACTGGAGAGTCATGCCCCGGGAAAAATACTTAGATGAAGTATCTGATAGTCAATTTATTGATTTAAAAGGTGATGTAATAGATATAGGCGGATGTGTACTTTGTGGTGCTTGTTTATTGTCCTGTCCTGAAAATATTGTAAAAATCAAAGACAGAAAGCCAGAAATTAGTGGTGAGTGTCCCCCCGGATGTAATGCCTGTTATGTGGCATGTCCCCGTACTTATGTCCCTGAAGATATATCCTCTCGAGGAGAAAAATCACCTTTTGGGAATTATCTCAAAATAATATCTGCAAAGGCTTCCATGATCCATGGGCAGGATGGGGGAGTTGCCACAGCTTTATTAAGCTATGCTCTAGCAGATAAAGTAGTTGATGAAGCATTAGTGGTGGATAAAAATATTGAAGAGCCCTGGAAGCCCCAAGCAAAACTCACCAGAAATGTAGAAGATGTGGTAAAAGCAGCAGGAACCAAATATTCTGCCTGTCCCATATTTAAAGCCATGAAAAAATAGAATAGGGAGGGGAAAAATGCCTTTCAAAGTAGAAAGAAGTTCAGAACTTTGTAAGAGAAATTTTGACCGTCACGGTTGTTGCTGGTATTTATGTGATAATCGGGATGAAAATCAATGTAAAAACTGTTATTCCTGTTACAATAACTGTCCTCATGAAGTTTATGAAATTATTGGTGGGGAACCATACCCTGTGAAACATGAAAATTGTGTAGGGTGCCGTATCTGTGAAGAAATGTGCCCTAATGATGCAATAGAAGTTAATGCGGTTCCAGAAGATAGAAGAAATGTTTGGTCATTTTCTGATCTGTTGGAAATTCAAAGAAAATCCAATGAAGGATCATATAAGGTCAGGGGATGTGGTGCTACCCGGGTTATACCCACTTTTGATGACCTGGTAATAGTACCAGCCCAGGTATCCCGGCCACCTATAGATAAATACAGGGAACCCTGCAATACCAGGGTGGTTTTAGGTAAGAGATATGCAGAAAATCCCCTTATACTGGACACTCCCATTATGATTGCCGCCATGTCATTTGGTGCTTTGAGTAAAGAAGCAAAAATAGCACTGGCAATGGGTGCCACTCTGTCAGGGACTGCAACCAATACAGGGGAAGGTGGAATGCTACCTGAAGAACGGCAATATGCTTCAAAACTTATTGCACAGTATGCTTCAGGTCGTTTTGGGGTTTCTGCTGATTATTTAAATAATTCAGAAGCCATAGAGATTAAAATCGGTCAGGGGGCCAAGTCAGGTATGGGCGGTCACCTTTTAGGTGAAAAAGTGACCGCAGAGGTTTCTAAAATTCGGATGATCCCCGAAGGAACCGATGCCTTAAGTCCTGCCCGTCATATGGATATTGTAGGTCCAGAAGACCTGAGTATGAAAATTTCCCAGTTAAGAGAAATAACTGACTGGAAAGTCCCTATTATGGTTAAATTCACCTCTGGAAGAGTGAGGGATGATGTTAAAATTGCTGCAAAAGCCGGTGCCGATATAATTGTGGTGGATGGTATGCAGGGGGGCACCGGTGCTGGGCCAGATGTGGTTACCGAGCATTCTGGAGTTCCCACTATTGCAGCCATTGTAGAAGCTGATGAAGCCCTAAAACAAATCAATTTAAGGGAAGATGTGAGTTTAGTGGCTGCGGGAGGAATAAGAAATGGTGCTGACGTGGCAAAAGCCATGGCATTAGGTGCCGACGCAGTATATATAGCTACTTCCGCCCTGGTATCCATTGGCTGCAGGGTCTGCCAGAAGTGTTACACTGGAAGTTGTAGAAAAGGAATCGCCACCCAAAATCCCCAGCTTCGTAGAAGACTTGACTATGTAGAAGGCGGTAAGAAAGTGGCCCGTTACATCGAAGCCATGACCGAAGAGGTATGTATGCTGACCCAGCAGGCAGGTAATACCAATGTGGTAAACCTGGAAAAAGACGACCTTAGATCACTTAGCATTGAAGCTTCCGCTTTAACTGGAGTTAAAATGGCGGGAATGGAAGCTCCTGTTCGATATAGTTAAAAAAAGGATGGGATTAAACCTATCCTCCTTATTTTTTAAATTTTTATATTTTCTTATTTTTAAACCTAAATTATCTCAAGAAAAAATTAATTAATTTTTTTCTTTTTATGAGCGACAGATAATTTTTTTTTACCAGATACTGTTCTATATTCTTTATTTTCAGTTAAAATAGTATAATCTGGTGAAATAATAAGTTCATTAAAGGGATCCATTTCATCCAGGACATGGTCCATTAAACCCTGAAAATAAATCAAATTGCCTCCACAATCACATAAATCCTGTTTTTTATCACCACTACCGGGAGAATGATCTTTTTTAAGGTATAGTTTCCCGCATTTTTCGCATTTTAACATAAAATCATCCTTGAAAATTAGTTATACTCCCAAAAATCCATGTATTATAATTACATTTTAGAGGTTATATATGTTATAATAATATTAATTACCATACATTTTTTAATTAAAAAACTCATAATTGCAGTATAAGGCTACGATAATTGATTTAGGAGTGAAAAAATGCAAAAAATTTCATTAAAAAATTATGTGCTCATTATATCAGCATTAGCATCATTTTTAACTCCTTTCATGAGTTCATCTGTAAATGTTGCCCTGCCAGCCATGGTGACCCAATTTCAAATAGATGTTATCATGCAAAACTGGATACCTGCATCCTATTTACTATCCGCTGCCATTTTCGCGGTGCCTTTTGGCCGTGTTTCTGAAATTTATGGTATGAAAAAAGTATTTACCTGGGGAATGATAATTTTTACCATTTCCTCCTTTTTATCTGCTATTGCACCTTCGGCCATAGAACTTATAATATTCAGGATTTTGCAGGGAGTGGGATCTGCCATGATATTTGTTACTTCTCTGGCACTTATTAGTGAAGTTTTCCCCCCTCAAGAACGTGGAAAAGCCATAGGTATTACAGTAGCAGTAGTATACATTGGTTTATCTCTGGGGCCTGTTTTAGGTGGAATATTAACCCGAAATTTTGGATGGCCCAGTATATTCCTGATAACCCTCCCTATAGGTATTTTGACTATTATTATGGTTCTAGGGAAAGTTAAAGTAGAATGGACCAATGAAAAAGGAAAAAAATTCGATGTGGTGGGTTCGGTACTATATAGCCTAGCCCTATTTATGTTAATGTATGGTTTTTCAACCTTACCTGGTTTAACAGGAATAGGATTATTTTTAATGGGAATTATACTTATGGTTGGTTTTGTAAAATGGGAACTTTACCATACCAGTCCCATTTTCAATATGAAATTATTTCAAAATTTTACATTTGCTTTTTCAAGTCTAGCAGCCTTAATCAATTATTCTGCCACCTTTGCGGTTGCTCTACTTTTGAGCTTATTTTTACAATACATTAAAGGTTTAGATGCCCAGACAACTGGTTTAATACTGGTTGCCCAACCAGTGGTAATGGCCATAGTTGCCCCCTTAGCAGGAAGGCTTTCTGATAAAAAAGACCCTCAACTACTGGCCGCTATAGGGATGGGTATAACTACCTTCGGGCTTTTTACCCTGGCCTTTATTTCAGAAAATACCAGTATGATACTTATAATTTTGTCACTGGTAATACTGGGTCTTGGTTTTGGGATGTTCTCTTCACCTAATACCAATGCCATAATGGGATCAGTGCAACGTAAATATTACGGAATAGCTTCCGCAACCGTTAGTTCCATGCGTTTAATTGGTCAAACTTTCTCTTTAGGCATAGTTACCCTTATATTCTCATTTATAATAGGCAGGACGCAGATATCACCTGAATTTTATCCAGCTCTATTACAAAGTACCCAGGTGGCATTTATATTATTCAGTGTGTTGTGTTTTACTGGAATATTTGCATCACTGGCTAAAAGAAATAGAAAAAAGTTGGCTATTGATATTTAGTTACTCTTTAACTTTTTGAAAAGTTCATATAAAAATTAATCAAAAATTCTAGCTATTTAGCTTAATTTAAATAAAATAAACTAGCCCTAAAAATAAATAAAAGAATTTAAAGTTTATAGTCCTGCTCGATCCACTATAACGTCTGCCACTTCTTTAGCGCTTTTAAATGGAAAATCATCAGCTTTTAAGACTTCTCCAGCATCAGATGCTTTTAATTCCACCTCACCTGCTCTGCAAGTGGTATTAGCACCATCAGGGAATGCATTAAATAGTTCATCAGGAGTTTTTATGGGAAAAGTGGCACCGGCTAGTGCTCCCACAATCTGACTATGTATTTCTTCTTTAACATTCATTTAATAACCTCATATATTTTTTTAAATATTATAAACTGTATTTTTTAGAATTAAAGAATTTATCAATCTGTTTTTTTTTAGATTTTCATGGCCATCGACCCTTTTATAATCACCATCCATACTATACAGTGATAAAAATATATACTTAATCGTCATGAAAATGTACTAAATATAATATATTTACCTTAATTATCACGATTATTCCAAAATAGCCCGGATGAATAAAACTTTAAAAGTTAGAACAAAAACCTTTTTAGGATAAGTTTTATAATATTATTTAATGAAATCAGAAACTGAATTTGTGGCAGTGGATAAGGATATACAAAAAAAATTAAATAAAATCCATCGCGACGTAAAATTGATTAAAGAAAGATCTAATCAACAATATTTAGAATTAGTGATTTCTAATTTAAAAAAAGACTTTATTTATGCAATTAATAGTTATTTAAGTGAGGATAATGAGTCCAATTTAGAGAAAAGTATGGTAGAAAAATGTGGTATGAGAACTACTTGTAAAGCAAACTTTACTGAATTTTTAAATAAAAATAGATCGCTAATTAATCAGGATCAACTTCCAGGTGAAAAAATTAACCATCATCGGGATGAATTAGAAAGAATGAAAAATGAAGCCCCCTTTGATAAGTGTGAAATATGCTTTTCAGAAGTTTCTGATCTTTTCCAGAAACAGGTGAAACTAATTCGTTCCCTTAATATTTATCAAAGTAATGAAAATAATAAAGAGGGAATATCCCTGATTTCTGAAGAATCAATAGTAAAAGAAGTTCTAGAACCCCTGGCCCATAAACAACGGATTCAAATAATCAAATCACTGACTTCAACTACCCAAACTTTTTCTAACCTTTCCCAGATTACCGGTCTACGTGGGGGTAATTTATTGTACCATCTCCAGAAATTAATTGATAAAAACGTGATTATTCAACGTCATGACCGGGGAGATTATATGATAACTGACAAAGGAAATAAATTACTGGGGATATTAACTGAAATGAATGATTTGATAGAAAAATAAATTAATTAAAATAAGTAATATTATAATTATAATTCCTGGAGAAGGCAAAATGGTTGGAAAAAAAGATAAAATGAAAATAAAAATCATGAAAAATGGACCATACTTAGTCCAGGGAAACATACCCCTGTATAAACAGAAATTAGTAACAGATGAGTCAGGTCACACCCTGAAATTGGATGAAGTAACAAAATATCCATCCCAGGAATCTTATATTTTATGTCGTTGTGGTGCATCAAAAAATAAACCCTATTGTGATGGCACTCATAATAAAATCAATTTTGATGGGACCGAAACTGCCAGTAAAAAGCCATATATGGAAAAAGCAGAGGTATTTGAGGGAGATGATTTAAAATTAACAGATGTTCATGAATTTTGTGACCATTCACGCTTTTGTTTAAGGGCAGGAGGAATAAGAAAACTCATTGAAAATTCAAATGATCCTGAATCCCGAAAATTAGCCATTGAAGAAGCTAAACTTTGCCCCTCTGGTCGTTTAGTTCTTTGGGATAAAAAAACAGATATTCCCTTTGAAAAAGAGTTTGAACCATCCATTGTCATGATCCATGATCCGCAAAAAACCTGTGAAGGTCCTATATGGGTACGGGGAGGAATCCCCATTGAATCTGCAGATGGTAGCATATATGAAACCCGTAACCGGATTACTCTGTGTCAGTGTGGAAAGTCTGAAAATAAGCCCTACTGTGATGGGAGTCACTGGATGAATGCTGAGCAAAAGTTGAAATTTAGAAAAAAATGGGGTCTGGATAAATAAATAAAAATATATTTTATTTTTGATTTTTATTTGATTCCAGCCATTTCAATACTTCTAGGGCAATTGTCTCTGAAATATCTTCAATCCAATCGTGATCACTCCAGGTACAGATATCGGATTCATCAATATCCCCTACAATGTCTTCTACCTGGTCATTGTCTCCAGAGTCTTCCAGCTGGGATTCACAGAAGCTATAATCATTCTCATGATTTTCAAATAGTACTTCCCATGTTTGGGAATTTCTTAGTTCCCAGTACCAATAAAAGGTGTTTATAGTTTCTTCCTCAGGGTCTTGTTTACTATATTTTTCTTCTTCTTCATAACCAACTATCAGGACTTTATTATCATCTAAGAATATGTGTTTTTCCCAGATATCTTTTTCAGATTGCACCCTTTCTAAATCTGTTTTTTCTATCCTTTCTGTCAGTTTTTCTTTTTCAATCATTTTGAAAACCTGCCCCCTTAAATCTTATTTTAAAGTATGATTTAAATAAATTTATTTCTATCGAAAATTCATCTCTGGAATTTTTAATTACGTAAATAAATATCGAAAATTATATATAATAAGCTAATTAAACATTGATAATATATAAATAAAATATTAAGGAATCTTAATATTAAAAAATAATAAAAGTTGAGGAAATGAAAAAAAAATCTATTTTATTGGTTGTAATAGTTTTAGTGGCAATTCTAGGAAGTTTTGCTTTTGCCATGACTATTATTTCTAATGAAGACACCGATAATCCAATGAAATCAAATAATAGTTCTATAAATAATAGTTCTCCATCTAATACCAGTCTGAACAATGTTCCCAATTCTAAAAACAGTGCCAATGTAAGTACCCAAACCCCAACAGTACCAGCAGAAGATAATACTGGAAAAGTATGCCCGGACTGTAACTCTGGAAAGGTAATATGTAATGCCTGTAGTGGAAGTGGAGGTTACAAGGATGATGGTAAATGGGTAAGATGCTCCAGCTGTGGAGGTACTGGTGGTACACACTGTACCCGATGTGGTGGAGATGGAAGGCTATGATTAAAAAATTAGATTTAATTTGGTGATAAATTGAAAAGTAAAAAAATTATGATTGCAGTTTCCCTGGCTATTTTTCTTTTTATGAGTGTGGGTTCTGTTTATGCTGCAGATCCTGATGAAACTCTCACAACTGCTTCAGGAAATGCAGTTACTGATTTTAGCCAGGCTGATATTTTAAATGCAGCCACAAATGTGAAAACATATACTGAGACCAATAATAAAATACCGGAAACCGTTTATATTAATAATAATGCGGTCAACATGCCCCAATTATTATATCTAATGACTTCCAGTGTAAATAATGTTAATCAGGGTAGTAGTGCGTCGGTAAATTATAAAAATGTAAATCCTGCACCCAGCCCTTCAGAAAACACTAGAGGTGGAACTTTAACCAAAACAGCTTACCTGGATGCTTCTCAAAGAATAAAAACCTTCATGGACAACAACAACCACGCCCCAAACTTCGCCACCACCACCCAGGGCACCATCAGCTTTGAAACACAAATTTACTTATTTTCTCGAATTTTGAGTTTTTATCAGAGTAATAACCAGTTGCCTGCCTTTGCCACAATTATTCCTGGTTTAAAAGTGGAAGCTGGTAGTTCTACACCTGTAAATAATCCTCCTCAAGATGATAACCCTCCGGTGGTACCCCCACAGAACCCGGACCCTGAACCTGAAGATCCACCAGTAGTAAACCCCCCAACACCAGACCCAGTTAATAACAACTTCACCCTGGCCCAAATAAACTCAGCAGCCAGCAACGTGAAAAAATACTACGACACCAACAAAAAACTACCACCCACCGTAACCATAAACAACCAACAAATAACCCTAACCCAATTCCTATACCTACTAACCACCGCCACAATTAACCAGAACACCGGCAAAACCACCCCAATAACACCTAAAAACATCAACACCGCACCCAACCCATCAGAAAACGCAAAACAAGGAACAATAACAAAAACAGCATACCTGGACCTGGCACAAAGAATAAAAACCTTCATGGACAACAACAACCACGCCCCTAACTTCGCCACCACCACCCTGGGAACCACACGCTACGAAACACAAATATACGCCTTCAGCAGAATACTGGACTTCTACCAAACCAACAAATACCTACCCAACTCCGTAACCATCATACCCGGCATAAGAATAAATACCGGTTCAAACCCTGGATCGGAGGTAACCACCACCATAATAGCACAAACCTCCTATGGTTTTGTACAAAAAATAGAATCCTATGGAACTGGATCCAATAAGGTTGCCCTAATTATAGGGGTACACCCTCACGAATTAGCAGTTCATGTGGCCATGGAAGATGCTATAAAAGCAGCACAGCTGAATAATATCAAGCTGGATATATTCCAGGTAGTGGTTTATGACGGTAGAGAGATGGATGAAAGCCGTAATCAGGGAGAATATCTGGCCAGCCAGTACATCGTCCCTCTTATTGATAGTAGCTATCAATTAGTCATGGATGTGCATGGAAACCGTGGTACTTATGCTCTTGCTGATTTTATATTTGCTCCAAGTCAGGGTGCTTTATCAACCAGTTTTGCAAATCAGCTAGTTGCCAAAAGTAATGGCCTGATTGGCTATTTATATATCGAAGGTAGCAGTCCCCCTAAAATAACCATACCCATAGCCCAAAAAGGAATACCTGCTGTAGTTTTAGAGCTTGACTGGAGATTTGAACAATCAGTTTTGTTAGAAAAATGTAAAACAATAGTGGCAGCCTTAGATGCTATATTTGCTTAAAATATTAAAAAAAATGGTTGAATAAGGTAAAATAAAGAATTATTTTATCTATCATCCATAAATTTATTTTTTTTTCTGATTTTAAAATTTAATTAATGGGATTAAATCTGGAGTTTTTTTAAATAAAAAATAGTTGCTAAAAATTACCTTAATTAAATAATAAAAATATTATTAAAAATAAAAAATTTTGCATCCTGAAAAAATATAAAATTCAGGATTTATTTACAGGGAAATCTAAAGTTCTTTTTCTTTAATAATTTTTAATAATGCGGCCGAAATATCCAGAGAATTAAAACCGATTTCAATCAAGCCTTCCACGGTATGGATATAATTGTCCAGATTATCATTCTGGATGCTGTTTTTGATTTTTTCCAGTACCAGATCAATTTTTATTTTCTCAATATCCCCTACGGAAGGAATTCTTTCCTGTTTTATTTTAGTTTTGGTATAACGCTGAATATCTCTTAATTTGTATATTTCTTTACCAGATACAAAGGTAAATGATCTTCCCTGTTTACCAGCACGTCCAGTCCTACCTATTCGGTGTACATAGTATTCGGTATCATTAGGAACATCGTGGTTGAATACTGCTTCCACATCAGGAACATCAATTCCTCTGGCAGCCACATCAGTAGCAACCAGGATATCAATTTTTCCATTACGATATTTATTCATTACTCTGTCCCTCTGAGCCTGCCTCATATCACCGTGTATACCATCCACAAAATAACCTCTGGTTTTAAGGTCTTTGACTAAACGGTCAACTCTTCTTTTGGTGTTACAGAAAACCAGGGCCAGTTTAATATCATGGATATCCATTAAACGAGACAATAGCTCTGCTTTCATTTTCTCATTTACTTCAAAATAGCTCTGCTCTATTTTAGGAGCAGAAAGATGATGATGAGGTACTTTTAAAAATTGGGGATTCTTTTGATATTTTTTAGTTAATCTGAGAATATCCTTGGATAAGGTTGCAGAGAATAGTAAAGTCTGCCTTTTTTTAGGAACAAATCTTAAAATTTCTTCTATGTCATCTCTAAATCCCATATCCAGCATTTCATCTGCTTCATCCAGAACCACCATTTCCACACCATCAAGTTTCAGGGTGCCTCTTTGTAAATGGTCCATTACCCTTCCCGGGGTTCCAATGACAATGTGTACACCTTTATTTAGTGCTCGAATCTGTCTTCCTATAGGCTGTCCTCCATATATAGGGAGTACTTTTACCTTTTTCATGTACTTGGATAGCTTTACAATTTCTTCTGCTACCTGTATACAAAGCTCCCTGGTGGGACATAAAACAATGGCCTGTACTGAGTTATCAGGAACATAAACCTTTTCTAATACCGGAATCCCAAATGCAGCAGTTTTACCAGTACCGGTTTGGGCCTGACCAATAACATCTTCACCTGCTAAAACATGAGGAATAGTAAGTGACTGAATTGGTGTTGCTTCTTCAAAACCAATATCTTCAATAGCTTTTTTCATTTCTTTAGATAAATCTAATTCTTCAAATAGTAATTGATCCATAATATCTTCCTTAATTATTTAAAAAAATATGATTATTAATTATTCAGCTCAATAATTAGAATAACTAAAATAGCAAAATAACCAAAACCAATTAATTCTTATATTATATTAGTATTTAATACATTTAAACTATACTATGTTCTTCTTAATTCCTGATAAAAACATAGACAATTATTTTATGAAAAAATAAAAAATGCCCTTAATAAAAATCATTTAAACTTCATTCTTAAATTTTATTAATAAATTCTGTACCATGATTGATATTTAATTCTATCTGAGCACCAATTTGTATTATCCAAATTCACAAAAACTATTAAATCTGCATTTTGCACATTTTCGAGGGTTATTGGTGGGTAAAAAATGTTTGGACCCCTTTAATAGATTCTGCATTCTTTCCAGTATTTTTTGAATCCTCCTTTGGGATTCCTCATTAAATTCCTGCATCCAGAATATGTTACTGGTCCCTCTCTGGCGTAAAGCCCCTGAAATTTTTCTATCATCAGCACCGATGGTATCTTTAAATGCCAGACAATATCCAAAAACCTGGTTAATGGTTGAATTATAAGCAAATGACCCTGGTTTATCATCAATTATAATAAATTCATCTGGTGTTAGCCATATTTCATCTATTAAGCCCCGGATTCCGAATTTAGGTGATGATACATACATTTCTCTACTCAGGATCTCCTGAGTTTGGGACAGTTTCATCATTTCTTTAAAGTCTATGATTTCTGCATCTTTTTTGAAATCATTTTCCAGTTCCTGGTGAATAGCCTGGCCTTGCTTCATTTCAATGGTGGGTTCGGTTTCAATGCCCCTTACATTCTCTAAATATATGCTATACTCACAGTAACCCTGTTGATTAAGCCAACTGATTGGAAAATTATTTTTTCCATCTATAATCATGACTCCTTTTATGGAAGGATGGGGTTTTGCATCTATTTGCTGCATTTAATACCTCAATTCATTTTAAGCTTTTTTTTAGTTATTTGAATTATTAAAGGAGATGATCTACTATATAAATATTAAAACCCCCACCTTAGAAATAAGGTTAGTAATATGCCCAGGATTAAAGCAACCAGGAGTTCCTTCCAATCTATTGATTTCAAATCCATGTAATAACCTGACTTAACTGTACAATTTATTTTAGATTAATAATTCATATTAGTTATATTATGGAATCTATTAAATATTCATTTCTTAAATAAATAGAATATCAGTTTAGTTGATAAAATTAGAGCCCCTGATTATAGGGAAATAATCAGAGTTATAATCCAAATATATTTTTATACCTGATTTTATTTAAGAAAGCTTCACCTGTTTTTATTAATAATAAAGATTATATGTTATTGCTTTAATAATATAGGTTAGATATCTATGTTACCTAAAAATCCATTGAAAAAATATTATATTATATTAATTATAATGTTATTATCGGTTTTTATAGCCGGTCGTGTGACTGATAATAGTATTTCTGAAATTCCTTATGATGCACCTGATATTAATCTTTCATCCAGCGAATCTCTTTTAAATAATTCCTCAATTGAAAATGAAATAAACCTTATTAATGAATCCCATGCACAAAAACCCCCACATTACGAGAAAAGCGGCATATGTAACTATGTGGTGGATGGGGACACCCTGGATGTGGATGGAATAGGTAGAATAAGGTTGGTGGGAGTCAATACTCCAGAAAGAGGAGAACCAGGGTATCAGGAAGCCAAGAATTTCATAAAAGATAGGTGTCTGGGTAAAACCGTGTATCTGGATATCGATGATAAAAAAAATCATGATCGCTATGGACGTGTTCTGGCCGTGGTTTATGTAGGAAATACCAATATCAATGCTGAATTACTGAAAAAAGGCTATGCAGAAATCATGTATATTCCGCCTTCTGAATTTAACCCTTATAGCTGGACTTAAATACAAATCAATAAATCCTTCTTTTTTTATGAATAAATTGAATATTTTTTTTAAATTTTTTCAGCAATTATTGTCTTCTACTGAAGAGATAGGTTCCAATAACTATCATAACCACATCAAAAGAACATATAATCAAAATGTTTAGGTACATGGGTACTATAGTCTGCCATCCGCTTATCATAACCCCTCGTAAAGCATCAACACCATAGGTCAGTGGGTTTATATAAAAGGCCCACCTCATCCATGAAGGCAAATTTGTAACCGGAAATAATGCCCCGCTAAGAAAAAACATGGGCAGGTTAACAAAGGTTACAATCGTTCCAAAGCTTTCCAAACTGGTCATGAGACTGGCTATAACTAAACCTATGCAGGTGAGACCCACTGTAATAATTATCATTAAAGGTATGGCTAGCGTTACTGCATGCAAACTTAAAGGTACTCCAATAAGAACTCCCAGTAAAATTACTATAGCTCCCTGGATAATAGCGGCGGTACCCACACCAAACATTTTACCTGCAAAAATGGAGACTCTGCTGATTGGTGAAACCATAATTTCCTTCATAAACCCAAACTGCCGATCCCAAATCACAGATATACCCAGAAAAATGGATGTAAAAAGGAGGGTCTGTGCAATAATACCCGGCAACAAAAATTGAGTATAATCAAACCCAGTCAATTCCAGAGAAAACCCTGAGCCAGTCCCAAAGATTACAAGCCACAGTATGGGCGTAATTACTGAACTAACTAGCCGTGTACGATCCCGAATAAAACGTTTAAGTTCACGGCGCCATAACGCATAAATGCCTCGAAATTCGCTTATTTTACCCTCCCCATAACTCTTGCACCCATTCCTGTGAGATCCTGGACTTTACCACCATCACGGATTTCCCTCCCAGTGAAATACATAAACACATCATTCAAATCAGGCTCTCTAATAGAAATAGTCTCTATAGAAACTCCTAATGAAACTGATAATTCAACTATACGTGCCAAAGAAGTATGAGAATTTTTAACACTCAAATTTAGTTCTTTATCTGTTTTAAAAATATTATCAGCTAGTTCAACTTCAGAAAGTTTATTAGCTAAAAGATCATTATCACTGGACTCTATGATAATATTTTCACCCCCCAACTCATTCTTAAGGTTTTGTGGAGTATCCAGGGCAATAATACTGCTCCGGTCAATAATAGCTATCCTATCACAGAGTTTATCTGCTTCTTCCATGTAATGCGTGGTAAGAATGATGGTAATATTCTCCCTTTTTTTTAAATCCATTATATAATCCCAAATATGGTCGCGACTTTGTGGATCCAGGCCTAAAGTGGGCTCATCCAGGAATAATACTTTAGGATAATGTATCAGACTCCTTGCTATCTCCAACCTACGCCTCATACCTCCTGAATAAGTGTTAACATAGCTTGAAGCACGGTCCTCTAACTCAACTAAATGCAGTACCTCATCTATACGGGAGTGCATCACCTCACGGGGCACATTATATAAATCAGCATGTAATTCCATATTCTCCCTTCCCGTAAGCTTATCATCTATACTGGGATCCTGGAAAACTATGCCTATGGAACGTCGCACATCTGCTGCCTCACTAATAATATCATAGCCTTCCACCCTGGCCGTTCCAGATGATGGTTTCAAAATAGTACACAACATAGAGATGAATGTACTTTTTCCAGCGCCGTTAGGTCCTAGTAATCCAAATATTTCACCCTGATCTACCTTAAGATTCACCCTATCTACAGCGGTCAGCTTGCCAAATTTTTTTACCAGGTTTATGGTATCTATTGCTTTCATAACTACCTTCAATTAAATTAACTTCAAAATTTTTGTTAATCACTGAACATCATTTCATGGAAAATAATGAAAAAAGTGGAATAAAAAATCATTCCACAATTCTAACTGCCTGTACCGCAGGTTTTGCAATTAACCTGGCAATTAATATGGTAGCAGCAACTGCTAAGATGGTTATTACAACCGCATAAATCAGAAGACCAGTTAAACCATCTGTTTCACCTAACCATTGAGTTATCAATGCTTGAATTGCATCATTCCAGGCTAAAGCAGCAATTAAACCGAAAGCCGTGGTCACTAAAGTTGCAATTGTATCCATTACCTGACTTTTTACTTCTGAAACTTCACCTTTCATCTTTTCACCCCTAAAATACTTAAAATTATTATAAATTATGTAGGAACTTTATATAAAATTCTGCTATTAAATTTATTAAATCATACCCCCAACAGCCTGATGCATGTCAAAAATTATAGTTTAACACAAATAAAAAAAATTTAGTTAAATTAAAGAGATAAAAAGTAAAAATAAAAAAATTTAATGTTTATCTATCCGATAGAACAACTTTTGTTTTAGCATATTTATCTAAAAGTCTAATAGAACCATTTTTTAATAAAAGTCCCCCTATCAAATCCAGAACTAAAGGAAACCATAATATTTTAGATAAGTTGCGAATAAATGTTTTATGGTATGTTAATTCACCCTGTTCAGCTTCTACGTGAATTCCCATAATATTTTTTCCCAGGGTGCTGGTTTTAGATTTCTCCAGATAAGTAAAATAAGCCATGATAACAATTGCCAGGAAAATTAGACTATAGTTAAAGATTCCATAAATCCCGGTTACAATAACCAGAGGATAAATAATCGTGTTAAGAATCCATATAATAGATGTGATTATTAAAAAGTCCAGAATAAAAGCTACAATTCTTTTTTTAGTAATAGTTTCCATTATAACCCCTTCAAAATGTATTAATAAATAAAAAGATAATTATGGAAATGTATTACTAAAAGGAGTATTTAAAATTTGCTAAATAATAATTTTTAGCATACTCTGGGCACTGGATCTGCTATAGGTGCTTCTAAAATCCTTTTTCCCCCTAAAGAAGTTTCTAAAATAACATGGTTATCTTCAGTCACTTCACCGATAATTTGTGCTTTAGCGCCATATCTGGTCTTTTTAATAGCATTCAGGGTTTCATCAGCCAGTTCTTTTTCAACCCCCATAATTACCTTTCCCTCATTGGCAACTTCATAAGGGTCTATTCCTAACATTTCTGAAACAGCAATTACTGGTTCTTTTAGAGGAATTTTATCTTCTTCAACCAGTAAACCTACTCCAGATTTATTAGCTATCTCATTTAATGCATTGGCCAGTCCACCTCTAGTGGGATCTTTCATGGAGGTCACTCCACCTATAGCCAGTGCTGTTTCCACAATTTCCCAGATAGGGGCCACATCTGATTGTAGATCGGTGTCAAATCCAAAACCTTCCCTGTAGGACATTAAGGCCATCCCATGATCTCCTACACTTCCAGATAGGATTATTTTATCCCCTACATTTAAAGAAGAGTCTCTTTTAATTTCTCCTTTATTTACCACACCAATACCAGTCGTGGTTATAATCATCTGGTCCAGTTTGCCCTGTTCCATGACCTTGGTATCACCAGTGATTATGGAAACCCCTGCTTCCTGGCAAACAGCATCCATGGATTTTACAATGGTCTCCAGATCATCAGCAGAAAATCCTTCCCTAATAACCATTCCATTAGCAATGGCCAGAGGTTTAGCACCCATAACCGCTATATCATTTACCGTACCGGCAATAGATAGTTTACCAATGTCTCCACCTGGAAAAAATAAAGGGTCCACCGTATGTCCATCGGTACTTATGACTATTTCCAGGTCTCCTAAAGGTATAGATGCACCGTCATCCAGGTCATCTAAACCTACTCCACCATTTACTCTCTTGTTTTTTATGTTTTTGAGTATTATATCGGAAATCAGATTCTGCATTACTTCTCCGCCAGCACCGTGCGACATCCCTATCTTCATTGCTACACCTGTTATTGTTAATGTTGTTTTTTAAAAAAAATTTTAAAAATAATTTATTTATAAATTAATTAAATCTAATTCATCATTACAATTTAATATATTTAAATATGATGTAAGCAGAATATTATTAGATTAATCTCAAGTTTTGATTTAAGAACTATCTTAAAAGAGTTATAAGATAGAAATTAGTAACTATTAAATTTGAGAATAAACAAAATCTTTTTAAAGCTTGATGACTAATGAATAGTTACTACATAAATATTTAATTTCGTTGTGCTTTAAATTCAGTTTTTTACTGATTTTGGAATCTTAATTTTATATCTAGGTTCCATTAACCTATCAGGTATGGGTTAAATTATATAATTAAACTAACAAGGTGAAATAATGGCTATATGGCAAGGTAAATCTATGAAAAAACCTACCGGCGGAAGAGCGAAAATGAACCGCGGTAAGAAGAAATGTGAACTGGGAAGAGAAGCTGCAGAAACTAAAATAGGCCCTAAAAGAATCCGAAAAATCAGAACCCAGGGCGGAAATTTAAAAGTTCGATTAGCAACTGATACCAAGATTAATGTAGTTAATCCTGAAACCAATAAGGTGGAAGTAGCTGAAATTTTAAATGTTGTTGAAAACCTGGCTAATCCTAACTTTGTAAGGCGTAATATAATTACAAAAGGTGCAGTAGTTGAAACCAGCTCTGGTAAGGTTCGTGTAACTTCCCGACCTGGTCAAGACGGTGTAATTAATGGTGTGCTGATTGCAGAGTGAATTAGAATCTGAAATTAAAGTTCAGGTTTCTAAATTTTTAGAATATATTAACCCTGACTTACCGAAAGGTATGGAATTGGAATATGAGGGTTTCTATAGTAGAGGGTTCTTTGTTACCAAGAAAAGATACGCTCTTCTGGAGGATGGAAATATAGTGGTAAAAGGCCTGGAGCTGGTAAGGCGGGACTGGGCCAATATTGCTAAAAAAACCCAGCAGAATATACTTATGGCTATT